>NZ_LN868937.1:24029-62567 GCF_001244735.1 Bacillus andreraoultii | reverse complement strand
ACCTGAAATATTCATAGCTACAAATCCCATTTGATAAAATTTGTTAAATTAGTTGAACATAACGGTATTTAATTAAGAACCGTAGCCAATTCATAAAATAACTGAATTTTCAATAGAACAACTCTGGTATTTTGGGCATACTTCCCCCTTGACTGAAAAATTTATTTTTTTCAGTTATGAGAAGTATTCTATTGGTCATTCCAATTGTAGTTTTTGAATTCGATTCAGTACATCCCAAAAGAAATTTTGATACACAAAACTCGATGATAGTTTGAAGTAAAGGGATCTGCCTGATTTCACGACTTTACTTGCCGCTTTAATTAACCGAGTACGTATCGTATCAATTTGCATAGTTTTTTGACCTTCCGGAAAACAAAGAGTTCGTAACCAATTGGTCAAATTATATGCAAGAAGTGTTAACATCATTTTTACTTCGTTCACTAGAAAAGCGTGGCTATTCATATGATCAAAGTAAAAGCCATTTTTTGCTTCTTTGATATAGTTTTCCATCGTCCCTCTTTTTTGATAAGCTCGGACGATATCTTGAGGAAAAGCTAATTCAAAGTTAGTAACAAAAAAGGAATGGGTAAAGAACAGCTCACCTGCAGGACGTACCGATTGAATAATCACCCTTCTTGGTTTTGACCATGATTTTGCTTGGTAAATCGTTTCTTCATAATAGGTTTCCGTCTTGGAAACATCTAAAGGTGCGGAAGAAGGATGGTATTCCTTCGCTAAACTTTGTAGTTGTGAATTCGATTTCAACCGAATAATATACAAAACAGATTCTTCTTCACACAGATCGTATAATCCCGGAACAGCAAACCCACTATCTCCACGAAGAAACAGGGTAGTTTCCGGAAACATTTCGTTATAATGTTTAATGAGAGGCCGAATAAATTCCACCACACCATTTGATGTATAAACATTTCCGGGACGGAGTTGTGCTTTCAAAAAGTCACCAGTCGCACCATCAAAGGCGACTAATGGATGAAAACCCATCGTGCCATAATGAGTATTATATGACGAAGATTCTTGGTCCCCATATGTATCCGAATGAGTCGAATCCAAGTCGATAAATAACTCTTTCGATTGTCGAAAACAATGAATCTTATCAAGCATTTCTTGGTTAGCCAGATTTAATTGTTCAATTGAATCTTTATCAAATCGTGTATAAAAGCGAGACAAACTGGGCTGGGAAGCAAGTGTTGGAGTTTCAATGATTTCCTTAAACACAGGATCATGAGTCAACTGATCAGCCGCATCATCTTCCGCATACCCGGCAATGATTTGATAGACTTTTTGACGTAACAAGTTTTCATTTGAATGAAGATAATATTTCCTTGAATCGTTAAGTCTCAAGTACTTAACTAAAGTCTTTGAAAAACCAATTTTTTCATCGAATTCTCTAAAAAGAAACTCACCTGTATCGGAGGAAAGAGAACCTCCATCATTTGACAATTTAATTTTATGATTGAAATCAAGTGTTTTTTGCGTTAAAGTAACCATATAAAGAGTCCTTTCTGTTTGGTTTTTGTTTTGGTTACTTTAACTTTAACAGAAATGGATTCTTTTTTCATTTTTTTAATGAATTACAATAAAGCCGAAAAGGCTTGGTAATCCATAAGTTATAATAAGTTTCTGAATTTCTGTGAATAATTCAGGTTAATATATATCTTTGCATGTTGATTCCCTCCAATTTCATTTTCATTTGTATTCCTTGTCGATGACTCTAGTATAGGATGTTTCTATGAAATAAAAATTGATTCGGATCAAGTTCTATTGTAAAAGTGAAAAATTACAAGAGAACAGCAAAACAAAACCAACTGTGTTACGGAATAACTCTTATATATTATCGAACATACAATCAAAAAAATTCATTATATTGTACATTCTTTATTCAGCAGGCTTTAGAAAAGCATTTAAAACAGCAAACTAAAACGCTCATAAATNCCATTTTTTGCTTCTTTGATATAGTTTTCCATCGTCCCTCTTTTTTGATAAGCTCGGACGATATCTTGAGGAAAAGCTAATTCAAAGTTAGTAACAAAAAAGGAATGGGTAAAGAACAGCTCACCTGCAGGACGTACCGATTGAATAATCACCCTTCTTGGTTTTGACCATGATTTTGCTTGGTAAATCGTTTCTTCATAATAGGTTTCCGTCTTGGAAACATCTAAAGGTGCGGAAGAAGGATGGTATTCCTTCGCTAAACTTTGTAGTTGTGAATTCGATTTCAACCGAATAATATACAAAACAGATTCTTCTTCACACAGATCGTATAATCCCGGAACAGCAAACCCACTATCTCCACGAAGAAACAGGGTAGTTTCCGGAAACATTTCGTTATAATGTTTAATGAGAGGCCGAATAAATTCCACCACACCATTTGATGTATAAACATTTCCGGGACGGAGTTGTGCTTTCAAAAAGTCACCAGTCGCACCATCAAAGGCGACTAATGGATGAAAACCCATCGTGCCATAATGAGTATTATATGACGAAGATTCTTGGTCCCCATATGTATCCGAATGAGTCGAATCCAAGTCGATAAATAACTCTTTCGATTGTCGAAAACAATGAATCTTATCAAGCATTTCTTGGTTAGCCAGATTTAATTGTTCAATTGAATCTTTATCAAATCGTGTATAAAAGCGAGACAAACTGGGCTGGGAAGCAAGTGTTGGAGTTTCAATGATTTCCTTAAACACAGGATCATGAGTCAACTGATCAGCCGCATCATCTTCCGCATACCCGGCAATGATTTGATAGACTTTTTGACGTAACAAGTTTTCATTTGAATGAAGATAATATTTCCTTGAATCGTTAAGTCTCAAGTACTTAACTAAAGTCTTTGAAAAACCAATTTTTTCATCGAATTCTCTAAAAAGAAACTCACCTGTATCGGAGGAAAGAGAACCTCCATCATTTGACAATTTAATTTTATGATTGAAATCAAGTGTTTTTTGCGTTAAAGTAACCATATAAAGAGTCCTTTCTGTTTGGTTTTTGTTTTGGTTACTTTAACTTTAACAGAAATGGATTCTTTTTTCATTTTTTTAATGAATTACAATAAAGCCGAAAAGGCTTGGTAATCCATAAGTTATAATAAGTTTCTGAATTTCTGTGAATAATTCAGGTTAATATATATCTTTGCATGTTGATTCCCTCCAATTTCATTTTCATTTGTATTCCTTGTCGATGACTCTAGTATAGGATGTTTCTATGAAATAAAAATTGATTCGGATCAAGTTCTATTGTAAAAGTGAAAAATTACAAGAGAACAGCAAAACAAAACCAACTGTGTTACGGAATAACTCTTATATATTATCGAACATACAATCAAAAAAATTCATTATATTGTACATTCTTTATTCAGCAGGCTTTAGAAAAGCATTTAAAACAGCAAACTAAAACGCTCATAAATGGTGGTTACCCCCAAAAGTTAGAGTTTTATTATGCAGCTGATTGGCTGGATTGAGTTCGGTATTCGACTGGACTCAATCCGGCTAATTTTTCTTTTGAACGTTCATTGTTATACCAGTAGATATATTCTTCTATTCTTCTTTTTAATTCTTCATAGCTTACTAGTTTTTCCCCATAATACATTTCTTGCTTTAAAATGCCAAAGAAATTCTCCATCGAAGCGTTGTCTGCGCACGTTGCTTTACGCGACATACTTTGGAATATTTTATTTGCTTTTAATGTCTTCACCCATTGGTTGTGTTGGTAATGCCAGCCTTGATCGGAATGAATAGTAGTGCGATAGGTTGCATGATTTTCTATTATTCCTATTGTTTCTTTTAAAGGTTCCATGACAAGATCTAATGTTGGACGTTTCCTAATTCCAAACGCTATAATTTCTCCGTTATAAAGATCAAGAATTGGATTTAGATATAACTTCTCCTCCCCAAGACATTTGAATTCTGTAATGTCGGTTACTAATTTCTGAAGAGGAATAGGTGTGCTAAAACGGCGGGAAATTCGGTTTTTTGCAACCTTCCCAACCTTTCCTTTATAGGAATTGTATTTACGGGATTTCCGCATAAATTTTACACATTTCAATCCTAGTTCTCGCATAAGTCGATACACTTTCTTATGATTAACACGATGTCCTAATTTATTTAATTCCTTCGTGATGCGTTTATAACCATAGCGTTCATGAAATTTCTTAAATAGGTCAGTAATAAGTTCCTTAAGTTCCCTGTCCGGGTCTTCTTTTTCAAGGTTTTTGATATGATAGTGATAGGTTGCTTCAGGAATACCCACCACAAGGAAAATATCCTTTAATCGGAATCCTTCTTCTTTGAGTTCGAATGCCAGTTTTGCTTGGGCTTTTCGAGGAAGACATTCGGATTTCCCCGAAAAGCTCTCAGCTTTTTTAGGTATGCATTTTCTAACCTTAGTAGTTCGTTCTCACGTTCCAATTCTTCTTCACGTGTTAATTGTTTTTCTTCCTTTTTCTTTTGTTTATTGTGTTTCTTAGACATAGAAGACCGCCCCTTTGGTTTTGGAATTAGGCCTTCTACTCCTTGTTCATGAAATTCTTTCATCCAGCGAATAATCAAGGAAGGGTTGTTCAAATTAAAATGAACAGCAGTTTCTAAATAAGAAGCACCTGTGTTTAACATAAATTGTATCGTATCCATCTTAAATTGAACAGAATATTCCTTTTTCGTTTTCCTATGTTTTAACCCATCCATCCCTTGAGCCTTATATACATTCACCCATTCACGTATAGAGGTCTGGCTTCCCATATTATATTTTTTTGCCAATGATCCATACCCAATGTTTCCCTCTAAATACTCGGTGACAAGTCTTATTTTGAATTCTTCACTATATTTTGCCATAAAAACACCCCCGAAAGTTAGATTTATTACTCTAACTTTCGGGGGTCGGTACCAATTTATTCTGAGCGTTTTTATCTTAATATTTAATTTTTCTTCTTCAACTAAACTGCCCGTTAGTGTAAGTGTATTTCTTCACAAACTCTATATTTATTTTAACATAATATTACAATTGTCTACTTGGTTTATGAAAATCAGCATAGAAATAGCGTACCAATTAAACATAATTAGCACGTTGACAATAGCTGTTGTCATTATGTTATTTGGATTGCGATTTTGTAATTGGAATGATATCTCATATTTTGTGCTTCAAAACCGAACCCGTTAGTTATTTATGTGAAGCTATTTATTTTAAAGGTTTTACCTTTTGAGCTTTAAGTCTCTCCATTTGTTGTTGCAACATCTGAATTCTATTCTTCAATTCAGCTTTTTCTAACACAAGCTGTCTATTATTCTCTAACAATTTTGCATTCTTTTCACGTTCTAACTTTAAGTCTTCTCTTGACTTTCTATATCGTTCTTCAAGAAGTTTCCTTCCAGTTAGAGGCTTAGTTTTAGCTTCGGTAACTGAACCAGCTGCAACTTCTTGTAATGCTTTATTTTGTTCTTCTTGAATATGAATGGCTTGATCACAACGCTGTTTTAATTCTGAGTGGTTATAAATAGTCTTTCTTGCAACCCCAGCTTTTTCAGCAATTTTAGAGATTGATAGTTTTTTCTTTCCACGTCTTAGATTGGTAATAGCCTGATCTATTCTAATAAGCATATCTTGTTGTTTATCATTTGCCATTATGTTTAACCCCCTAGCATAGCGGGATTTTTATATTCTGTATTGTCTTTTTCCCCTGAGTAATTCAATTGTTTTTCAAGATCTTTGATAATATCTACTAAATAGGATTCCATTCTTCTTAACTTATTTTCATAAGGCCCTTCACTTGGAACTTTGGATAATTCATTTCTGACTCTCTCTAAACGCCCCTTATGCACGTCAAGAAACTCAGGTGTTGTTAAAAAATTTCGGCAACCCAAGCAAACACCGTCACCGGCACAAGGTTCGTTACGCATTGGATGGTGTAAACACAATCCGTGTGATAACACTTGAATTTTCATAGCTCTGCGAAGTTTGTCAACTTGATCGGTCGTTTTGCCTTTAAACGGGTTATGCTCTTTTAATTTATCTTTAATTTGGAGTGCCTTTTTACCAGATAATATAGCACCCTCATTTAAAACTTCATTGAAACGTCTCTTTACTTCTTCTTGAATTGGATGAGTATAATGCTGTGTTCCTCGTATAGTTTTATGATTCATGATTTCAGAAATTACTTCTATAGATGCTCCACCTTTTAGAGCATAGGTAGCAAATGCATGTCTAAGCGTATGGGAAGTAAAATCTATTAAATTACCATTTGAATCATAAAATTGATGTTCTCTTAACCAAGGTCTAAGATAGTTTTTATTCCAATTAGGATGGTTAACAAGTGCAACTGGATATCCTTTTTCATTTCTTTTCCTATTTAAAAACAAATAGGGTAATCCTGACTCTTTCCTTAATGGCCTTGAATATTCTTCTAATTTGGATATAACTTCGATAACTAGTTCATTCGCCGGCTTTAGGACCTCAATACGTTCGGAATGTAACTTTTCTGTACCACAATCAATCATTGTTTCTCCGCCTATTGGTTTTAGACACCCTGTTTCAATCGTAATGATTTCACTTATTCTTAGTCCAAGTTGTAATGTAATGACAGTTGCCGATGCCACAAGTATATTTCTATTTTGCTCTAAATCTTTCATAGCTGTTTTTACTATTTTATCAATTAGGTCTTCATCAGAAACCTTAGCTGCCAACTTTTTCATCTGCTTTTTTGAATCTGTTTTTAGGGCTTTATTATTAATAATTTTATCATCATACAACCTTTGAACATATCCAACATCGTCTGGAACATCCCAACCTTTTACACTCCCCTTAATAAGAACTTCTTTAATCGCAAGAGCTGCTTTTTTTATTGTTACAGGACTTAGAGGGTTACCCGTTGTTTCACTTTTCGCAATAAGTAAATGGTCAAAATATGCTATAAGAAGCTCTTTGGATATTTCAGCAAACGATTCTACCTCTGGCACATATTCATTAATAAATTTTATGTATTTTACAATACCATCCATACTCCTTTTTGCAGTCAATATATCTCCTGTAGTCATTTCGTGATGCATAAACCATTTAACTACTTCTAACATTTCTGGCTTATGTTCAAATGCATAAAATTTTATTTTTAATCTTGCTCCACTAAGATGTTTCTTATCTACATATCCATTAAAATCCCACTCCATATCTGAAAACATACTATTTCCACAATGAAAATCCTTTTTTGGATTGGAAGGATCATAACCAAATAGTGGTAATCCTTTTTCTTTAATTTCTTTTGTATTATTCTTAACTTCCACTCTCAATCACCTCTAATCGGTCTATAATCGTTTCTAAGGCATGTTCTATCGTTTCTAAATGATTTTGGGAACCAATATACTCAGTAGCCATATAAAACTCTCTATCAGCCCGTAATCGTTCTAAATGGTTTTTATGAACCGGAAGATGAGCAGGAGTTGTAATGAACTTGGGACAAATAATACACATATTAAACCTCGCACATATATTGCCTTGGTTATCAATTGGTTTTTTACAAGCTCCGTCTGGTAAAGAGGCTGCTTTTAAAGTGTCTTTATCCAACTCTTTCCCCTTTCCCATCGACTCTTCACTTATTTCTTCTACAATCATCCCAATAAACCCTAATTTGCTATACTCTTTTTGAACTGTTTGATTTTTAAATTTTGCATATCCAGCTGTTGAATGTAATGATTCATGTCCTAGATAGTCACGTATTTCAAAGATTGACATACCCCGGTTTAACATATCAGTTCCTAATGTATGACGGAATGCGTGATAGGTTAAAGGATATAGATTCCCTTCACTATTTATGATTTTATGTTTTTTTAGGAACCCTTTTAACCTATATCTAAAATTAGGTTGTGTCATCTTATCAAATCTTTTTGCTTGTGGCATCCAATATACTGTTAAATTGTCCAGTCCTATAGCTTTTCTACCTTTCATTGTTTGTTCCTCTAAAGTTTTCACAGCTTTTTTAACACGTCGGGAAACAGGGATAAATCTTTCTGTGTTATTTTTAGAAGAAATCACATGGAGTACAGGCTTTCCCGTGAAATCTTCAGTTATACATCCTTCAGATAACTCTAATGCTTCACTCAATCTTATTCCTGTATCAATTCCAATCTCTATAAGGCTTTTTATAATTAAATCTTCTTCTTTTTGTAAAGCTAACTCAATTTGTTTTATTACATCATCTGGAATGTACTTTGTCTTTAGAACATCTTCAGTTTTTATAGATTGATATTCTTCACCATCAAATATTTGCCTTTTAGGAAAACCTTCATACTCAAAAATTTGACCATATAATACAATCCATTTTAAAGCAGATATCGCTGTACTTCTTGTGGAATTGGCCATATCTTGTTGCTTTAAATAAAATAAAAACATTTGGGTGTGTTGGTGGGTAAGATCCTCATATTTATCTAAATCTATTTCATACTGCTTAATAAAATTAAAGAAGTGTTTTAAAGAGTAGTTATATCTGTTTAATGTTTCTACACTTGGCTTGTCTAATGTAAAACATTCTATTGTTATTTGCTTTTGAAGTTTCTTAAACCAAGCATTAGGGAGATAAGTAAAATCAAATGATATTGTTTCACCCAAACTTGTTGGGTAGTCAATAACCCATTTATCTGTTTTTATATCTAAAGTTTTTATTTTTGAATTTCTCAACCTTCCAACACTACCTTTCTTTGCTGAATAAAGTCATTATAGGCCTTAGCTTGTGCATCGTAAGAAATATGCATATACTGTTTTGTTGATTCAATAGAACTATGACCTAACCTATCCATAATGTAAACTTCACTATATCCACTTTCTTTTAACTCTGTACCGTGAGTATGTCTTAACATATGAGGGGTACATTTTATTCCCGCTTGTTCAGATAACTCCTTGAAAATAGTTTCAACAGTACCTCTTATCATAAATTTACCTTCTGATGAAGTGCCATGATTAACGAATATTGTATCTGTCTCCCCTATTTGTGGTCGAAAAGACAATACATAATCCTCTATGGCATATATTAAATCCATTGAAACCGGGATATCCCTTTCTATCGTTTTAAGGCTATGGTCTTTGTGATAATATGGTTTATGTTTTTTTACATAAATTGTCCCTATCTGCTCCGTTGGATTTGGTTCACAATAATCCATAAGACGCAATCCTAAAGCCTCCCCTATTCGACAACCTGTTTCATAAAGAAGTTTAAATAATAGCTTATTTCTAGTAACCACTTCAACATCGTTAGATAAATTATCAAACGCTTCATAAAGCATTTCAATTTGGTTAGGAAATAATCTCTTTGTATTCTTTGACTTCACTTCCTTTTGCCTAAAGAAATTCACATTCAAACTATCTTTATTTACTGTATGTACATAAAAACTTTTATTCCTTTGCGACTTATCTTTAACTGTTATAGGGTTATCATCTATATATCCCCCAACCCCTTCAAAATACTGATAAAAAGATGCAACAGTTGCAAGGTACTTATTTATTGTTCTAGCTGACTTTTCCTCTTTCCTTCCAACATCTTCTGATTTAATGAAGTCAATAAATGAAATCATACTTCGTTTATTCACTTCATAAAACCTTAGCTCTTCCCTTGAAAGCCAAGTAAAATATTCCTTCAAACTTCTACAATAACTTTCTATGGTATTTAATGCCATCCCCTTACCTTCAAGATACTGTAGGAATAAAGCAACCTCTTCAACTATAATTAAGTCCTCATCCACTAATACAACTGAATGCTGTCCATTTTCTCTTATTGTTTTCTCCACCGAATATGATTGCATAAGAAAAACACCACCAACCTTATTAATTAAGTGAACATATATCTACGCAAGTTCTCCACACACACTATGCAGAACTATTTCACTTATATAATAAGATTCGATGGTGTTAGTCAAAAATCCTTCTTATTTACACACTTTTTTACACACTTTACACACTGCGTATAATCTATTCGACATACGCTTATACACACATAACATTTACACAGTTTGTTTTTTCTAAAACCCTTGATACATATGGCATTAACCACGTTTTACATATTACACATATGGACAGGGGTCAGAATGGTAAATCATCATCAGAAATATCAATTGGTTGTCCATTATCAAAAAACGGATCATCGTTTCTTGCAGGACTTGGATTTCTTTGTTGATTCTGATTGTTAGACCCGAATGGAGTATCATAGTTAGGATAACTTGGTTGAGAACTCTGATATTCCCGATTTGAAGCACCTTTTGGTTCTAAGAACTGAACACTTTCAGCTACAACTTCTGTTACATAAACTCTTCTACCGTCTTGCGCTTCATAATTTCTTGTTTGAATACGACCATCCACACCTGCTAAACTACCTTTTTTCAAGAAGTTAGCAACGTTTTCAGCTTGCTTTCTCCAAACAACACAATTAATAAAATCAGCTTCACGCTCACCTTGTTGGTTAGTAAATGTCCGATTACAAGCTAAAGTAAAAGTAGCGACAGGAACCCCACTAGGTGTATACCGCAAATCTGGATCTTTCGTTAATCGGCCAACTAATACTACACGATTTAACATCAGAATCAACTCTCCTTAAATTGGAATGTTCCACGTGAAACATTTAATTCTTATATTTTAATTATTCGTCTTCTTTTACGATCAAATGACGAATAATATCTTCACTAATTTTTGCTAAACGATCGAATTCTTGAACAGCTTCTGGTTTAGAAACAAAATTAATGATTTGATAGTAACCATCACGGAAGTCTTCAATTTCATAAGCTAAGCGACGTTTACCCCAATCTTTTGTTTCTGTAATTTCTGCACCGTTGTCTGTTAATACTTTGTTAAAACGATCAACAACTGCTTTTTTAGATTCGTCATCAATATTCGGACGGATGATGTACATAACTTCGTACTTTCTCATCTCAATTCACCTCCTTTTGGACTAAAACGGCTCAATAATGAGCAAGGAGCAATAATTATCATTACTCACAATTCATTATTATAACACATTATTTTTTAAACTGCAATGTTTTAGGGATAAAGATTCTATATTATAATGAAAACTCTGTTATCCGAAACTTTAGGCGAAATGAAAGTATTCGTTTGCCTAAAACTTTTTTATCTGCGTGGGTTGGCTGCCAATGCCTACTTATATTAAATAATTGGCTCTGTTAAAATTTAATGTTAATTTTTTGATAATATTTAAGGGTTTAGCAGGTTTCCCTATTCTTATTTAGTATGATTCCTACAATTTAACCCCGTTGTTTTTAGACTGGATTAAATAGCTGTTATTAGATTCCCACTTATAATGTCCTACATTAAATTCGTTTAAGTTTATTAAGTCCTTGAAATATTTTGGGACAGTGCAATCCCAATTAATATTTTCTATTTTAAGTGGAAAATTGTCTTCGTTAGGATTAGGAGTATGAATATAAACTGCATCCAAGCCTGCATCTTCATCAACTAATTTAACCCACGATTGATACGGCTTTCCGAGTGTTTCGAGTTTTTCTAATAAACTGTTATATAAGGCTATATGTGCTTTTATATGCTGTCTTCTAATCTTCAAACTTTTATTCCCCAATCCGTAAAAATCAAGATGGGTGTGCCATAAATCAAACGAACCTTCTTTTCCAAAGTCTAAATTATATTGCTCTGCCGTTGTTTCTTACCAAAAGTTACAGAAATAACGCTTTTTTCCACGAAACTTTTTCAAAATGATTGTTCCTCCATTTTTAAACAATTTTTCCACTTATTATCCACCAACGACAAGGATTAAGCACTGAATTTAGACAACCGCAAACTATCATTAGTTTCTGTCATCTCAAATATAAATGATGTTAGCAGAAGCTCTTTAATATGTTGCTTTGTGCTTTCGTTACCTCGACTGTCTATAAACAAGAACCAAGCAAGGTAATTGTCGAGATATTTTGTAGCCACACCTTTAAAACGGTCAATCCATTTCTTTAACCGAGAATGAAGGCTGTTCACATTTTGAATATGATATAAGCCTTTAATAACGTGCTTTCCATCATTTGATTTGATTCGGTAATGCTCTAATTCTTTGTCTTTCGCATAGGTTTTGTAGGCTCTCCAGGCATCAGTTACAAGCACATTATCGGATGATAGTTTAGAGCCAATGATTTTTTCCACTTTGGGCTTCACAATACGACCCATACAAGAAACTTTGGAGACAGTTGCCTTTGTACGGTCTCTTGCAACAAGAACACATACTTGTTCGTGGCTGATTCCTCTGTGTTTGGATTTTCCTCCACGTTTACGAGGCTTCCATTCTGTAATGCCACGTTGCCCTTTTTGAGAGTACAAGAAATAGGTCTCGTCTACTTCAACGATACCTTCAAAATGCTCAAAATCCATTTGTTTTAAGGCAGATAGCAGTTTATGTCTCCAGTAAAAAAGCGTAACCCAAGTAACCCCTACGATTTCAGCCGATTTACGCAAGGAATAGCCTTTGAACATACAGTCCACAAATGTAATCCATTCGTCACCTTTTCTGGTGCGATAAAGTACAGTGGTAGTTGTATCAGTAAAGGTTTTTACAGCAACTTTTACAACGATAGCGTTGACGACCTCTAACTTTGCCGAACCGAACAACGTGTTCAGAGGTACAATGGGGACACTCAAAACCATCTTTAAAACGTGTTTCTCTCATTTCATTAATTAGCCGACCACCAACGGAAGAGGTTGGGTCAACATAGCGTTTTACCCATTGGTAGACTTGTTATTTTTTCGTGTATGGTAATTTGTCGATATACTTTAACAAGTTATTAAACACTTTGTCCATCCCAAACCTCACCCCGAATGTCTGATCTTGTATTAATTATATCAAGAATTCGGGCAAGCATCAAATATCAACATTTACCTTTAACAGAGCCAAAAAAATTAAATGATTATACATTAAAACGAAAATGCATGACATCTCCATCTTGTGCAACATAGTCTTTTCCTTCTAACCGAACTTTACCTGCCTCTTTTGCAGCGTTCACTGAACCATGTGTAATAAGATCCTCATATGATACGGTTTCAGCCCGAATAAATCCCCTTTCGAAGTCACTATGAATAATACCGGCACATTGAGGAGCTTTCATTCCTTTTTTAAATGTCCATGCACGTACTTCTTGGACTCCTGCAGTAAAAAATGTAGCCAAGCCTAATAAGTGATAGGCTTTTCGAATTAATTGATCTAGTCCAGATTCTTCAATACCTAGTTCTTGAAGAAAAGCTGCTTTTTCTTCAGCATCTAATTCAGAAATTTCCTCTTCTATTTGTGCACATATAACTACTACTTCCGCTTGATCCTTTTTTGCAAATTCCTGAACTAGTTTAACATAGTTATTTTCATAGGGATTCGCAACATCATCTTCCCCAATATTTGCTACATATAAAACAGGCTTCATTGTTAAAAGTTGAAATCCTTTAACAATCTTTTGTTGTTCCTCATTAAATTCAAGTGTTCTTGCAGGTAATTCACTTTCAAATGTTTCTTTTAGTTTTACTAATACGTCATATTCAGCTAATGCTTCTTTGTTTTTCTGTTTTGCTAGTTTTTCAACACGTGCTATTCGTTTTTCGACTGTTTCAAGATCTGCTAAAATTAACTCAAGATTGATTGTCGAAATATCATCTAATGGATCTACTCGCCCTGAAACATGAGTAATATTTTCATCATCAAAACAGCGAACAACGTGACAAATAGCATCCACTTGGCGAATATTTGCTAAAAATTTATTACCGAGTCCTTCACCTTTACTTGCTCCTTTAACAATTCCAGCAATATCTGTAAATTCAAATGTTGTCGGAATCGTTTTCTTTGGATTGTATATTTTCGCCAATTGATCTAGGCGTGCATCAGGGACCTCAACTACTCCAACATTTGGGTCAATCGTTGCAAAGGGATAATTTGCTGCCTCCGCTCCAGCTTGTGTAATTGCATTAAAAAGTGTCGATTTTCCAACATTAGGTAAACCGACAATACCTGCTGTTAAAGCCATCTATTTCACTCCTGTTATCTTTTTCATCTTCATTTTATATGTAACGAATCAATTATAAAAATATCTTCTATAAAAAACAATCACTAGTATCATTCAATTTCAAGAAAATGATGATCTAATCATTATTCCTCATGACCCACTACTTTTTTCATTTTCCGAACAAATTCTTTTCTGGGTAAAAGGACACTATGAGAGCAGCCTAAACATTTAATTCGTATATCCATTCCTAACCGAATGATTTTCCAGCGATTTTCCCCACACGGATGTTGTTTTTTCATTTCAACAATATCATTCAACTGAAATGTTTTCTCCTCCATTTTAACTCCTCCTCATATTTATTCTTTTTCCCAAATTTAATCTTTTTACATCAATATTTAAAACTTAACATATATTAATTTATTATAGCATAAATTAAGAATTCAATAAGTATAATTAATCCTTTTCTTCTAAATTGGCAATCCATGTATAAAAGAATAGAAATATTACTAAACTGATACTACAACAATTACCCGTAAAGGGGGAATACGATGTTCGGTGCCAGTTTTTTCAAAGGAAAAGATGATTTTAAAATTAATTGGGAAGATCAACTAGCATCTGGGAAAGTTGCGAATGGTTTACTTTCATTCTTACCAACAGATCATTTAACACCTATTGTATTCGTATGTATTGGTACAGACAGATCAACTGGGGATTCACTAGGTCCACTCGTTGGGAGTCTTGTTTCTGAGAAAAACTTACCTGAAAATTTCTATATATATGGTACGTTAGAAGAACCGATTCATGCGGTAAATTTAGCTGAAAAGTTAGAAATAATTGAGACAACTTTTCACAATCCATTTGTTATAGGCATTGATGCTTGTCTAGGTCATAGCAAAAATGTTGGTACAATTCAAATCAAGCAAGGCGCATTAAGACCTGGTGCAGGTGTTAATAAAACATTGCCATCGGTAGGCGATATTCATATGACTGGAATTGTGAATATTAGTGGATTTATGGAGTTTTTCGTTCTGCAAAACACACGATTATATTTAGTTATGAACTTAGCAAAGACGATATCTGATGGTATTTATAAAGCTGGATTACTTTATAATTTCCAACAAAGAACAAAGACAAAGTCACTATTGATAAATGAAGATACTGTTTCAAAATAAGTTCATACATTTTTTGATGTTAAAGAATTGTTAGCTGTCTAAACCCTATAGGCATGATCAAAGCCATCATTTACCGAAATTAACTTTATTTAAGCTGCGAGATTATAACAGAAGTCTTTCTTGTCCACTTATACATTAGGATAGAAGCAGTTGAAATTATATGCTTTCCCATTCGCTAAAAAAAGAGGCTGGGACATAACTAGCCAAAAGTAGTATATAAAAAGGTTCCAGGCAATAAAAAATTTGCTTGGAACCTTTTTTGTGGGGTTTTTCCATTTCTCGTCACTATTTTACCGCTGATGGCGGTGACTTTTCTCATATTCACCGCCATCAACGCAAAGGCTAATTCATTTTTCACTTTCTGTTTTCCTCTGACGGAAAAACGAGTGAAACCTAAATTAGCCTTCAGAAAACCGAACGCTGGTTCTACATCAATTTTACGTTTTCCGTAAATTTCACCAGTTTTCTCGTCTGAAAGCTTCGTACGTACATATTCTTTTTGGGACTCCCACTTTTCATTCATGTAGACTTTTCGGTTGTTCCCTTCTTTTGCTTTCGTGCATAAATCGCGGAGTGGACAATCCGAACAGTCCTCACACTCGTACACTTTAAATTCACGGGTGAATCCGTACCTGTCTGTTCGTTTGGAATGATGGCTAAATCGTACTTTCCGACCATTTGGGCACAGAAAAGTATCTTCGTCCTCATTATATTCCCAATTATCTACATGAAAAGCGTTGTCCTTATGCTTCTTTTTCTTCTCCTTTCGATATTGATTGTATGTAATAAGTGGCGTTCGATTTCGATTCTCGATGATATCTTCATAATTCTGTTCGCTACCATATCCTGCATCCGCGACAATGAATTCCGGAAGCTCGAAAAAGTTTTCTTCAATCGTGTCGAGAAAAGGAATTAAAGTGCGTGTATCGGTCGGGTTTGGGAAAACATCGTAAGCGAGCACATATTGACCTTCCGTCGCAATTTGGACATTGTAACCAGCTTTCAATTGACCGTTCTTCATGTAGTCGTCCTTCATGCGCATAAACGTCGCATCTGGGTCCGTCTTTGAGTAACTATTGCGATCACCGAAAATCTCCATATCGTTTTGATACTTTTGTTTGCGAGTAATGAAATCCATCCATTGCTTCCGAGATTGTATGGGTAATTTGCGTTCGGAACGGAGCTTTTTCCGTTCACTCCCAACTTCAGATACTTCAATCTTTTTATTATATTCCTCGATTTTCTCGTCTAACTTTTCGACTACTTCTTCCATTTCTTTGACGGAAAGTTCCTCTTCCTTTTCTCGCTCTATTGCTGGGATGATCTCCTTCTCTAGCAGCTCATCATACAGTTGATTGGACTTTTCAATTAGCTTATCACTATATCTTTCAATGGACTTCCGCCATACAAAGGTGAACTTATTTGCGTTTGCTTCAATTTTTGTACCATCAATAAAAATGGCTTCCTCTTCAATCAATTCCTTTTCCACGAGCTGATTTCGGAACTGGACAAAGCATTCACGTAGGATGTTTTCAATGAGTGGATTAGAACGGAAGCGATTGATGGTGCGATAGCTAGGTTCATGTCCTTGAGCTAGCCACATCATGCGGATACTATCCTGTAATAAAGCTTCTATTTTACGGCCGGAAAACACGGATTGCGTATATCCACACAAAATGACTTTCAACATCATACGAGGATGATACGCGGGACGGCCGGTTTGTCGTATGAAGTCCTCGAAAGCTTCTTCGGGAATACTCTCGACAAGATCATTGATCGCAAAAGCAATATCGTTTTCTTTCAACTTAATTTCTAAATTTAGCGGTAAAACTACTTGATTCATGTTATAATGTTTAAACATAAGGGCACCTCCAAAATTATTGTTTCGTCACTTTAATTTTATCAAAAGGTGCCCTTTTTGTTTACTAGAATTGTGACAAAAAAGGCGTTGGGTCTACACTTTTTAGTGTAAGCTCCAACGCCTTAATTTTTATTTTACTGGAGTTTTGTCCCAGCCTTGATTTTTTTGGAATTTTTTATACTTGAAACCTAATTAAAATAATATACAGTTGCGACAGTCATTGTCACTATAAGTAGACTTGGTAATAAGTTTGCAACTTTAATTTTTGTTATCTCCAATATATTTAAGCCAATAGCTAAAATCATAATTCCACCTGTTGCTGTTAATTCTAATATTAATAAATCCATTAACTCTTTTGGAACAAATTGATTAATTTGATTGGCAAACAATGCTATTACACCTTCATATAAAAATACGGGAATACTTGAAAAAATGACTCCGAGTCCAAGAGTACTAGTTAACATAATAGCTGTAAAACCATCAATAATTCCCTTTGTATATAAAACTTGATGATCGCCACGAATTCCGCTATCGAGAGCACCTACGACCGCCATCGCGCCAATTGCAAAAATTAAGGTTGCCGTCACGAACCCTTGTGCTATATTTCCTTTTTCTTTACCGCCTACTTTACTCTCAATCCAAACACCTAGATTATTCAACTTCTCCTCTAAGTGAAATAACTCACCCATTACCGCACCTAAAACAATACTAATAATAACATATAAAAAACTACTACTTTTCATTCCCATTTGAATTCCTAAAACAGCAACAGTTAATCCAATCCCTTTCATGACCGTTGTTTTCATAGATTCTGGGATATTCGCCAAGGCTCGCCCAACTAGTGAGCCTATAATAATTAATATTGCATTTACAATTGTTCCTAATAATGCCATACATTCACCTACAATAATTTTTTCCTCTTACTAAAAGTCAGCAAGGATACCCCATTTCAAACCAACCGTCAAGTCGTTAAGTGATGGGTTGTTGACACGACCACTGTTCAACGCTTATCCCTTGTTTTTTCTAATAATTTGCATAAATGTGCATGTTACGTTAATCATGTTTTCTACTTAAAATAAAAAATAAGTCACGTATCATGACTTATTCATTCAATTCTGGATTTAATATTTCTAGTATACGATTTAAATCTTCCTTAGAAAAAAAATCAATTTCAATTTTTCCTTTGTTTTTTGTCTGTTTTATACTTACAGGCGTACCAAACCTTTCTCGTAAGTGTGTTTCCTGTTCTACAAAAAAGACATCTTTCTTTTCTTTCTTTTTCGCTGTTTCACGTGGAACATTATTATTTAATTGATTTATAAGCTGTTCTAGTTGCCGTACATTTAATTGTTCCTTTATAACTTTATCTGCTACAATGTTTATCTTTTCCTTTTTCTTTAAGCCGAGTAATGCCCGGCCATGTCCCATCGTTAACTTACCTTCAGTTATATATTGCTGGATTTCAGTAGGTAATGATAAAAGTCGAACGTGGTTAGCGATATGAGGTCTACTTTTTCCCAATCTTTTTGCCAATTGTTCTTGGGTGATATGGAGTCGATCAATCAACATTTGATATGCTGCTCCTTCTTCAATTGGGGTTAAATCTTCCCTTTGAAGGTTCTCCAATATAGCTAACTCCATCATTTGTTGCTCAGAAAACTCACGGACAACAGCTGGAACCATTTCCAATCCTGCCTCTTTTGCTGCCCGATATCTCCGTTCTCCAACAACAATTTCGTAACCTTTAATGCTTTTTCTAACAATTAATGGTTGTAAAATGCCATGTTCTATAATCGACTGTTTTAATTCCTCTAATGCTTCATCAGCAAAAACTTTTCGTGGCTGATATGGATTTGGCCTTAATTGTTGTATACTAATTTCTTGTACAGTTTCTTCATCTTTTAACTCGACTGTTTGAAATAAAGAATCTAATCCCTTTCCAAGACGTTTAGCCATTCACCACCACTTCCTTTGCTAAATCTAAGTATACTTCTGCCCCACGTGATCTTGGATCGTATATAATAATTGGCTTTCCATGACTTGGCGCTTCACTTAAACGGACATTCCTTGGGATAATCGTGTTAAACACTTTATTTTGAAAGTACTTTTTAACTTCTTCAATAACTTGTAACCCTAAATTTGTACGAGCATCAAGCATCGTTAATAAAACACCTTCAATAGACAATTCCGTATTTAAATGTTTTTGAACTAATCGAACCGTATTTAGAAGTTGGCTTAATCCTTCTAGAGCGTAATACTCACATTGTACTGGAATTAAAACTGAATCTGCAGCTGTCAATGCATTTAATGTTAACAGACCTAATGATGGCGGACAATCAATGATAATATAATCAAATTGATCCTTCACTTGCTCTAAAGCATGTTTAAGCCTCATTTCCCGCGAAATTGTTGGGACTAATTCTATTTCTGCACCAGCTAATTGAATCGTTGCTGGGATAATAAATAAATTTTCAACTTGAGTTGATAAAACGACATTTTTCGTCTCTTCATCATCAATTAAAATATCATATATACATTTTGAGACATCAGCCTTTTCAACACCAATTCCACTTGTTGCATTTCCTTGTGGATCGACATCAACAATTAATACTTTTTTTCCAATATAGGCTAAGCAGGCTGATAAGTTAACCGAAGTTGTTGTTTTACCTACCCCACCCTTTTGGTTTGCAATTGCAATAATCCTACTCACAATGTCACCTACCTTAAAACATAAAAACTAGCTAGTATAAGTATAAAACGTTTATATATTATTCACATACATAAGTTCGACTATTTTTCGAACAAGATGTTAGCTCTAATACACGGAGTTTTCTCTATTTTAACATGAAAACAAGAAAAAAACTTTTTAATTAAACAAATTTACATGTGTAAATGATATTTTCAATGTGTATACCAGTCGATTTACTGCAATTGTAAATTTCATCCAACATAAAATATCAATCTCATGAAAAAAAAGACTGTTCTTCACAGCCTTTAACATGTACTCTCGTATTTTATCTTTCAAGCAAGTTTCAAGTCTACCTTACTAGTAATCTAGTAAATAAAAGTTAGGATTTCTTTTTAGGGATTCGAATGGTAATTTGATAAAAATCATCGAGTTCTTCTTCTTCTGAGTCAACACTAATTCCACTCTTATTAACCATTTGTAATGATTGTCTAATTGTATTGACCGCAATACGGACATCTTTACTAAATGATATTCGCTTCGGTCTCTTTTTTGTTTCATTAGACAGTAATTTATTTACACGTTCTTCGGTTTGTTTGACATTTAAATTTTTTTCAATAATTTCGTTTAAAACTTTTAATTGTTTTTCTTCATCTTTTAATGGCATTAATGCTCTAGCATGTCTCTCTGTAATTGCCTTTGTTAACAATGCTTCTTGTAATTGTTGTGGCAATTTTAATAGTCTTAACTTATTAGCAACAGTCGATTGGCTTTTACCTAAACGCTGTGCTAAAGCTTCTTGAGTTAGTTCATGGATTTCAATTAATTGATTGTAAGCCAATGCCTCCTCAATTGGCGTAAGTTCTTCCCTCTGCAAATTTTCAATTAAGGCAATAGATGCCGTTTGTTTGTCATTCATTTCTTTAATAATTGCAGGTACAGTGTCCCAGCCTAATTTTTTTATTGCCCGGTACCGTCTCTCACCAGCAATAATTTCATATTGTCCGTTCTCCAACTGTCTAACAACAATTGGCTGAATAATACCATGCGTGTGGATCGTCCGAGCCAATTCATCAATCTTCTCTTCATCAAAGATTGTTCTCGGCTGAAAACGATTCGGAATAATCTCATCAAGTGGTATTTTTACAATCTCTTCCTTATCTTCTACTATTGACTCTTGTTCGCTAAATTCCTCTTTATTTGTATCAACTTTCTCAGTAACCCCAAATATACGTGATAATGGATGTTTCATTCGTATACACCATCCTTTTGGTAACTCCTTGGCATGAGGAAACAAAATTAATCCGAGAAACTGGAAAAAAGTTCCGCAGCTACTAAAAAATTTATTTCATACAATCCATTGTCGATAAGGAGGGTTCCCCTTTTATATGTTATATAAAAATTTATAATTACAGTTATTATTTTAACATATCAAATTTATCTGCATGTACTATATACATATTTCTACCTTTTCTACCAATTTCCTGCTAAAAATTTCATATTTTTTAATTTTTAGATTACTATGCTATGTATCCTCTATTATTATAATGGATTTTTTGCTGGTAAACCTGGTTTTCTTGGATATTTTTTTGATGTTGGTTTCACTTTTTCTATTTGAATAATTGTTCGCTCACTATTTTCTACTGGTAAATTAAATAATTCCGTGTTTTTAATCTTCCCACCAAGTGTTGAAATGGCTTTTTTCCCTTCTTCTAATTCTTCTTTTCCATTGGCCCCTTTTAACGCAATAAAGTATCCTCCCTTCCGAACTAACGGAAGACAAAGTTCACTAAGGACAGACATTTTTGCGACTCCACGGGCTGTAACTAAGTCATATTTTTCACGGTGAAGTGGATTTTGTCCAAACGTTTCAGCACGATCATGGTAAAAGTGGACATTCTCCAATTTCAGTACTGTTGCTAGTTCCTCTAAAAAAGTTATCCGTTTTTTCAATGAATCTACAATCGTTACGTTTAATTGTGGAAAGGCAATTTTTAACGGAATACTTGGAAATCCAGCACCCGCTCCAACGTCACAAACGGATATTTTTTCTTGAAATGACAAAGGAAACTGTTTCACAATTGTCAGTGAATCATAAAAGTGTTTTAAGTAAACTTCACTTTTCTCTGTTATTGCAGTTAAATTAATTTTCTCATTCCATTCAATTAATGTTTCATAATATTGCTCGAATTGTTGTAGTTGGTTTTCATCTAATGTGATATTCAGTTGAGCTAATTCATTTAGGAATTGTTGACGATTCATCATGTTCACTCTTTCTGGCAATTTGCATTTATTAACTAGATTTTATAGACAGGAAAGGAATTTGTTGAACCCCAACAAATCCCACCTGAAACATTTTTTGTAAACCGGATTAATCATTCGATACGCGCGCAATTTTACCATGTTCTAAATAAATTAATAAGATGGATATGTCAGCCGGATTGACTCCCGATATTCTTGATGCTTGAGCTAATGTTAGAGGGTGAACTTTTTTCAAATTGTCTCTCGCTTCATTTGCTAGACCACTTATTGCATCATAATCAATATCAAATGGAATTTTCTTTTCTTCCATCTTTTTAAGTCGTTCTACTTGTTGTAATGCTTTACCGATATATCCTTCATATTTTATTTGAATTTCTACTTGTTCCTCTATTTCATGTGACAATTCTACTTCACTTGGAGCTAGTAATTTAATATGCTCATATTTAATTTCAGGCCTTCTGAGTAGATCACTTGCCAAAATCCCGTCTTTTAATTCACTACCACCAATACTTCGAATAAGTTCCTGTGTTTTTTCATTCGGTTTAATTCTTATTTTACTTAATCGTTTCATTTCATTTTCAATTTTTTCCTTCTTATTAAGGAATTGTTGATAACGTTCTTCACTAATTAATCCTAATTCATACCCAATCTCAGTCAAACGAAGGTCAGCATTATCATGTCGAAGTAATAGTCGATATTCTGCTCTTGAAGTTAGTAATCGATAAGGTTCAACTGTCCCCTTCGTAACAAGATCATCAATTAAAACCCCAATATAAGCATCTGAGCGTTGTAAAATCACTTTTTTATCTTTTCCTAATGCCCTTAATCCAGCATTGATACCAGCCATTAATCCTTGTGCAGCAGCTTCCTCATATCCACTCGTTCCATTAATTTGACCTGCTGTATAAAGATTTTTTACTGCTTTTGTTTCTAACGTTGGCCATAATTGAGTCGGAGTAATGGCATCATATTCAATTGCATAACCCGTACGCATCATTTTTACATTTTTTAGCGCAGGAATTGTTTTTAGTAATTCATGTTGAACTTCTTCTGGTAAGCTTGTTGATAATCCTTGAACGTAAACTTCTTCCGTGTTCCTTCCTTCAGGTTCTAAAAAGATTTGATGACGTGGTTTATCATGGAATCTGACAACTTTATCTTCAATTGAAGGGCAATATCTAGGTCCTCTCCCTTTAATCATTCCTGAAAACATTGGACTTCGATGTAAGTTTGCGTCAATGATTTTATGAGTCTCTTCATTTGTATAAGTTAACCAACAAGGAAGCTGATCTATCATATAATCTGTTGTTTCATAAGAAAATGCCCGAGGTTTTTCGTCTCCTGGTTGGATTTCTGTCTTTGTATAATCAATTGTTTTTCCATTTACTCGTGGTGGCGTACCTGTTTTAAAACGAACTAAGTCAAACCCGAGTTTTTCCAGATCTTCAGACAACTTTATCGATGGTTGTTGGTTATTTGGACCACTTGAGTATTTCAATTCACCGATAATAATTTCTCCACGTAAAAATGTACCTGTTGTTACAATGACCGTTTTCGCATGGTAAACGGCACCCGTATGTGTAATGACTCCGGTACAAACTCCGTCCTCAACAATTAGCTGCTCAACCATCCCTTGGATTAGTTCAAGATTCGGTTCGTTTTCTAACATATTTTTCATTTCTTGTTGATAGGATACTTTATCAGCTTGAGCACGTAAAGCACGTACAGCTGGCCCTTTTCCTGTATTTAACATGCGCATTTGAATGGCTGTTTTATCAATTACTTTCCCCATCGCTCCACCTAATGCGTCAATTTCCCGGACAACAATTCCTTTAGCCGGTCCTCCAATCGATGGATTACAATACATGAAAGCAATCATATCAAGACTAATTGTAATGATCGCTGTCTTTGCTCCCATCTTTGCTGTAGCAAGAGCTGCCTCACAACCGGCATGTCCAGCTCCAATGACAACTACATCATAATTCCCCGCTTCATATGTTTGCATTTAACTACCTCCAATACATCACTTTCCTAAACAAAATTGTGAAAATAATTTATTAATTAATTCATCATGGACCGTTTCACCAATAATTTCCCCTAATAATTCCCATGTTTTTGTCATATCAATTTGAACTAAATCTACTGGCATTTCAGATTCTATCCCTTGAAGTGCATCACTAATAGATTGATGCGCCTGATGAAGTAAACTAATATGTCTTGCGTTCGATACATAAGTTAAATCATCGGTTTCAATATTTCCGGACAAGTACATATTCGCAATGGTTTCCTCTAAGTCTTCAATCCCTTGATCATCTTTGACAGAAATATGAATGATTTTACGGCCTTCAGCTCGTCTTTCTACTTCTTCTAAATCAATTTGTTGATGTAAGTCCGTTTTATTAATAACGATAATGGCGTCCATTCCTTTAATTGTGTCGAATAGATTTCGATCTTCATCGGTTAATTGTTCATTATTATTTAAAAGAAATAAAATTAAGTCTGCCTCTTGTAATACTTTACGTGAGCGTTCGACCCCAATTTTTTCTACAAGATCCTCTGTTTCACGAATACCCGCTGTATCAATTAATTTTAAAGGCACTCCACGAACATTTACATATTCTTCAATTACATCCCTTGTTGTTCCTGGAACGTCTGTAACAATCGCTTTGTTTTCTTGAGCAAAACTATTTAATAACGATGATTTACCGACATTCGGACGACCGATAATTACCGTTCGAATACCCTCTCTTAATATTTTCCCCTGTTTTGCTGTTTCCAATAACTTATTAATTTCTGTTTTTACATACAAAGCTTTTTCAGCAAAAAGTTTATTTGTCATTTCCTCTACATCATCGTATTCCGGGTAATCGATATTTACTTCTACTTGTGCTAATACAGCAAGTAGTTCTTCACGTAATTTTTGAATTTGTTTAGATAGTCGTCCTTCTAACTGACCTATCGCATTATTCATCGCCTTATCCGTTTTTGCGCGAATTAAATCCATAATTGCTTCCGCTTGCGATAAGTCAATGCGGCCATTTAAAAATGCTCTTTTCGTAAATTCACCGGGCTCTGCTAAACGAGCACCATGGGTTAAGACTAATTCTAATACCCGATTAACCGAAAGTAAGCCACCATGGCAGTTTATTTCAACTACATCTTCACGAGTAAAAGTTTTAGGTGCTTTCATAACAGACACCATTACTTCTTCGATAATCTTCTGCTCTTTTGGGTCAAATATATGTCCGTAATGGATTGTATGTGAAGGAACTTCTCGAAGTTTTTTTCCCGAAGGTCCTTTAAATATGTTATCAATGATTGGTAATGCGTTTTGACCAGATATACGAACGATTCCTATAGCCCCTTCTCCTAATGGCGTAGAAATTGCCGCAATTGTATCTATATCCATTTTAATTTCATCACCTATTCCAATTTTATCTATTTTATTATACTCACCCTTATCACTACATCAATATACCTTTAAATAGATTTATTTTTATAACAAAATGCTCATATACACTTAATTTTATCTTATCCACATGTTGATAACAATTATTTTAATAATTATAAACGCTATTTTTCAATAGTAAACATGTGGATATCTTAAAAACAACGTTCCCATCATTGTTCTTTCGTCTAACAGAGCAATGAAAAAGCTATGCCCGAATCTCTTCATTTTAAGAGGGCATAGCTTTCTTATTACTTTATTAAAAAATCCTTCCTCCTATTTATAAACGGGGAAGGAATGCTAAATGATTAAACGATTTATTATTGAGTTTAGTTACTATTAAGCTATTTTGGAGAAATGACTAGATGCCGATGTGGATCTGTTCCTTCAGAATACGTTTTTATATGTTTATTCGTAGCTAATGCTGCATGAATGACTTTCCTTTCAAATGAAGGCATTGGCTCAAGAGAAATTTCCTTATTCTCTCTTATTGCTCTTGCTGCGATTCGATTAGCTAACTGAATTAAGCTAGCCTCTCTTTTTTCACGATAATTTTCAGCATCTAAACGAATGGTCATATATTCTTCACTATTTTTATTTAAAACTAATTGAGTTAGTAACTGTAATGCATTTAATGTTTGGCCTCTTTTTCCAATTAATAAACCTGCTTTATCACTTGTTATTTGAAAAAGTACATGTTTTCCATCCGTTTTAGATTCAATTTGAATATCAATGTCCATCGTTTTGCATATACTTGTTAAAAATTCCTTTGCGGCATCTACTGGATTTATTTTGATAGTCAATTTAACAATAGATGGACGAGTTCCGAAAATACCAAAGATCCCCTTTTTCCCCTCATCAATAATATTTATTTCTACTTGCTCTTTCGTAACATGTAATTGAGCTAGTCCTGACTGTATTGCTTCTTCAACTGATTGGCCAGTAGCCGTTATTTCTCTCACTTTTTCTTACCTCCCATATGTCCAGCAGCCAGTTCTGTTTTTCCACTTATCACTTCAGGAGTATTGATAAAATAAGATTGTACGATGGAAAATATATTCCCGATAATCCAGTATAAAGGTAATGCTGCTGGTAAATATATAGAAAAGATAATAATCATAATTGGCATAACCCATAACATCATCGCCATTTGTGGATTCGCCTCTTGTCCTTTTGTCATCACCTTTTGCTGAACAAAAGTAAATATACCCGCTAAAATAGGCAGCATAAAGAATGGATCAGGTGATGCTAAATCAAACCATAAAAAAGAATTCCCTTTTATTTCTTCTGTACGCATAATTGCATGATAAAATCCTAATAATATAGGCATCTGTATTAAAATTGGTAAACAACCTGCCATTGGATTAATATCATACTTTTGCATTAATAATATTTGCTCTTGTTGTAACTTTTGTTGTGTAAGAGCATCATTTGATTTATATTTTTCACGTAACTTTGCTAGTTCTGATTGTATTGCTTGCGTTGCTTTTAAACTTTTCATCTGTTTAATCATCAATGGTAAAATAGCCATGCGAATAAGTATGGTTATGACGATTATTGATAGCCCAAACCCCCATGGACCACCAATTAAATGAGCAACTTTTATCATACTCCATGATAAAGGATAAACAATGAATTCATTCCAAATGCCGGTGGAATCTTTCGTAACTGGTTCATTAATTTCAGCACACCCAGATAATAAAATACTGACTAAGACGACAGTTAGTAAAATCCAAGCTTTATTTTTCACTCACATAATTCCCCCTGTTAAATATTCATACTTATTCCCGTTCAATTTCCCCAGTTATCCTTTGTTTACGTAAATACTCTTTCCCTTTTCATACTGTATGTATTTTATCATTTTTCCTAGCTGTATTGATAGAGATATTCCATCTTACTTTTTTGATTTCACTTTCTATATCGACTATATTGTCGTATCTACTTTAACTATGATTATGATTCTTAAAATTTCGAGGTAAAACTTTAGCTATTTTCAAAACATGTATTAAACTACTTTTTACTTCATGATAATTCATTGTACTAGCAGGCTTTCTTGCAACGACAACATAATCAAATCGCGAATCAACATCAGTTTCTAATTCATGGAACACTTGTCTTATGTAGCGCTTCACTTGATTTCTCGTAACTGCATTTCCTATTTTTTTACTTACGGATAATCCAAGTCGAAAGTGATTGAACTCGATATTAGGATATTTATAAATAATAAATTGCCTATTCGCAAAAGATTGTCCATTTTTAAAGACAATTTGAAATTCCTTATTTTTCTTTATTCGGTACTCTTTTTTCACAGAAAACACCTACACTGTTTATTGACAAACGTATATTTTCAATTATTACCGCATCTAGTTAGAATTAGACAAATAAAAACAGATAAATGAATGAAATTGTAAAAAAGACCACTGATTGGGTCAGTGGCCTATGCAGATAATACTTTTCTTCCTTTACGACGACGGCGAGCAATTACTTTACGACCGTTTTTCGTACTCATTCTTTCACGGAATCCATGTACTTTACTTCTTTTTCTTTTATTTGGTTGATACGTTCTCTTCATGTATGACACCTCCCTATGAGGAAAACAATTCACGACAGTCTTTAATATTATAAAAACATTGCCCCTCTTATGTCAAGCACTGTAGGAAACTTACTGTATTTTACCATAAAAATTTTTTATCCTTTTTCATTTAGGAAACTTTTTTATCGAACGTTTCCAATCAACAGTCGCTAAAAAAATTTATATATGGACAACTTGTGGATAGTATTTCGACACCACTAGACATTCATTCACAGTTTATCGACATTTTTCTCACATAGTCTCACCTTGTGGATATTTTCTATCAACAGTCATTTTGTTTTGTGGATATTTTTTTATAAGCATTGCGGAATAAGGGATACTTTGATATGATGGTATGTGTTTTAACTATGGATAAGTTATTCAAATTCCCAACTTATCCACAAATTGTTAATAACATGTGTATAAGTTATTCAAATTTGTTGAGAAATAATTATCCACATCCGTGGTTTTTGTTGAAAAATGTCTTTTTTACTATAATATAGTTTATCCACAGAAGTAATATGTTTTTATGAACGGCCAAGAGGTAAAGGTCAAGGAGGTAGCGGCCATTGGAAAATATCGATGACCTTTGGGGAAAAACGTTGAAAGTCATTGAAAAAAAAATTAGTAAACCGAGCTTTGAAACTTGGCTTAAATCAACAAAGGCAATCGCCCTAAACGGAAAAAATTTAATTGTTGAAGCGCCCAATGATTTTGCAAGAGAATGGCTCGATGGAAATTATAAAGAAATACTTACAGAAATTTTATATGAACTTATTGGCGAAAATATGTCTCTTAAATTTGTTATTCCTGAAACAAATTTAGACGATCCTTTATTAATGTCCACACCTAGTAAAAAGCAGCAGCCAAAGCCAGACACATCGGTAGACTCTGTCCAACATATGTTAAATCCAAAATATACATTTGATACTTTTGTCATTGGGTCTGGAAACCGTTTTGCCCATGCTGCATCACTCGCTGTTGCAGAAGCGCCAGCAAAAGCATATAATCCTCTATTTATCTATGGTGGAGTTGGACTCGGGAAAACCCATTTAATGCATGCAATTGGTCATTATGTTTTAGAACATAATCCAATGGCAAAAGTCGTGTACTTAACATCTGAAAAATTTACAAACGAATTCATTAATTCGATTCGTGATAATCGACCAGATGATTTTCGTAACAAATATCGAAATGTTGATATTTTACTAATTGATGATATTCAATTTTTAGCGGGAAAAGAGTCAACCCAAGAGGAATTTTTCCATACGTTTAATACATTACATGAAGAAAATAAGCAAATTATTATTTCAAGTGATCGACCACCAAGAGAAATTCCTACACTAGAAGACCGCCTACGTTCACGTTTTGAATGGGGACTTATTACGGATATTACTCCCCCAGATTTAGAAACGAGAATTGCTATTTTAAGAAAAAAAGCAAAGGCTGAAGGTTTAGATATACCAAATGAAGTCATGTTGTATATTGCTAATCAAATTGATTCCAATATACGGGAATTAGAAGGTGCACTTATACGTGTTGTTGCTTATTCATCTTTAGAAAATAAAGATATAAATGCTGATTTAGCTGCAGAAGCATTAAAAAGTATCATTCCAAGCTCGAAACCAAAAATTGTTACGATTCAAGATATTCAACGAATTGTTGGTGAACAATACGGTGTTAAATTAGAAGATTTCACTGCTAAAAAGCGTACAAAATCAATTGCTTTCCCAAGACAAATTGCTATGTACTTATCAAGGGAATTAACGGACTTTTCTTTACCAAAAATAGGGGAAGAATTTGGTGGGAGAGATCATACTACTGTTATTCATGCCCATGAAAAGATATCAAATCTTATAAGCACAGATCCTCAATTTGAGAAGCAAATTCAAGAACTTGAGAATAAAATAAAATCTTAATTTTATACAAGCTTTATACGCAATTATTCAATGATCATTTATAATAGAATAGTTAATAATGTTAATATCTTTTACTCGCTATGCACAGTCTGTCCACATGTGGATAGACTTTATTTTACGTTAGAAAATATACTTATCCACAAATTCACAGGCTATATTACTATTACTTCTATTTTTTATTTTTATTTAATTATATATTGGAGGAAAAAAAATGAAGTTTTTCATTCAGAAAGAACGGTTAACAAAAAGTGTACAAGATGTAATGAAAGCTGTAGCATCCCGAACAACAATTCCAATATTAATCGGGATCAAAATAGATGCTACGGATGAAGGTGTTGCTTTAACAGGTAGTAACTCCGATATATCAATAAAATCATTTATACCAAAAGAAGAAAATGATATAGAAAATGTAAATATTATAGAAAAAGGGTCCATTGTATTACAAGCTCGCTTTTTTAGTGAGGTTGTTAGAAAATTACCAGAGTCCATTGTTGAAATAACAGTAGAAGATCAATTTAAAACGGTTATTCGTTCAGGAAATGCAGAATTTATTATTCACGGTCTAGATGCTGAAGAATATCCACGACTTCCACAAATCGAGGGTGAAAATCGCTTATCGTTACCAACAGATTTATTAATTACGTTAGTTAAACAAACTGTATTTGCAGTTTCCCAATCAGAAACAAGACCCATATTAACAGGTGTGCATTGGGTTTTTGAAAATAATGAATTAATCGCAGTGGCAACAGATAGTCATCGCCTAGCTTTAAAGAAAGTAACATTACAAAAAGAATTTCTAAAATCTAATGATGAAACTGATAAAAAGCAAGAAAATAGTATCGTTATTCCGGGGAAAAGTTTAAGTGAACTAATAAAAGTACTGGAGGACAATACGCAAGAGCCGATAGATATTTTTGTTACAGATAATCAAATATTGTTTAAAGCGAAACATTTGTTATTTTATTCCCGTTTGCTTGAAGGGAAATATCCAGATACTTCGAAATTAATTCCAACTGATAGTAAAACAAAAGTAAAAATAAATGCGAAAGACTTTTTACAAGCAGTGGATCGTGCATCACTACTCGCACGAGAAGGTAAAAATAATGTCGTGAAATTTGCAACTTTAGATCAAGAAATATTGGAAATTTCTTCCTATACACCGGAAATTGGTAAAGTTGTCGAAAAAGTGAAAGGTTTATCAGTTGAAGGTGAAGAAATAAAAATTTCCTTCAGTGCAAAATATATGATTGATGCACTACGAGCAATTGATGGTTCTGAGGTGACCATTTACTTCACTGGGGCGATGCGACCATTCGTAATTAAAACAGATCAAGATGAAACAATCTTGCAATTAATTCTACCAGTTCGAACATTTTAATAATTTTTTTGGGGGTGCTTCATAATAGAAGCGCCCTACTCTTTGATAAAAGAAGCAGCTCCCTCAAAATTTACCATCATATGTCCCTACAACAACGAGATAGATTCTATTCATAGACTTTGTTTCTTTTCAAATATTTAGTAAAATAATCATTAGAGTAGTTAGAAAGGACCGATACAAAAAATGGATAAAGAATTAAAAATTGACACAGAATATATTACTTTAGGTCAATTTTTGAAAATGATTGACTTAATTCAATCTGGTGGAATGGCTAAACGGTTTTTAGAGGAAAATGAAGTATTCGTTAACGGACAACTAGAATTACGAAGAGGTAGGAAATTGAGAAACGGTGATCAGGTAGAAATAAAAGGTGTTGATTCTTTTATTATCATTCATGACGCTTAAAGGATGTATGCGATGCACATAAAACAACTAGATATTAAAAATTTCCGCAATTATGATTCTCTTTCCGTTCCTTTTGAAAATAAAGTCAATGTCATTATTGGCGAAAATGCTCAAGGAAAGACAAATTTGATGGAAGCCATATATGTGTTAGCAATGGCAAAGTCTCATCGCTCATCAAATGATAAAGAACTTATCCATTGGGACAAAGAATATGCTAAAATAGAAGGATGGATAGAAAAAAAGAATAATACGATTCCTCTTGAATTAATCATTACAAAAAAGGGAAAAAAAGCAAAGTGTAATCATCTCGAACAAGTTCGTTTAAGTCAATACATCGGGAATATTAATGTTGTTATGTTTGCCCCAGAAGATTTAAATCTTGTTAAAGGGAGTCCAAGTGTAAGGCGTCGTTTTATCGATATGGAAATTGGACAAGTATCCCCTATTTATCTACATGATATTTCTCAGTATCAAAAGGTTCTACATCAAAGAAATCAATATTTAAGATTACTACAGTCAAAAAAACAAACAGATTACATGATGTTAGATATTTATACTGAACAACTGATCGAGTTAGCTGTAAAAGTGATGGCAAAAAGAATTGAATTTATACAGTTACTACAAGAATGGGCAAAATCAATCCATATGAGTATATCAAGAGGACTTGAAAATTTAGAGATTCACTATAAAACGAGTATCGATGTATCAGAAGAAGATGGTTTGTCGAAAATGGTTAATGCATATCAAGAAAAGTTTATAACGATGAAAGAAAAAGAAGTCGAACGTGGCGTAACCTTATTAGGACCACACCGTGATGATCTTATTTTTAAAGTGAACGGTCGGGATGTTCAAATATATGGCTCGCAAGGTCAACAGCGCACAACAGCATTATCCGTTAAACTAGCTGAGATTGAATTAATTAAAAATGAGATGGGTGAATTTCCTGTTCTTCTGTTAGATGATGTTTTATCAGAATTAGACGATTATAGGCAGTCTCATTTATTAAGTACAATTCAAGGGAAAGTTCAAACCTTTGTAACAACAACAAGTATTGACGGAATAAACCATGAAACAATGAAAAATGCCAATATATACAAAGTGAGTAAAGGACAATTAATTTGATCTTCGTTCTATACAGGTAAGAAAAGTCGTCAGTATAGAGAAAGTTAGGTGAAATGTTTTGATGGAAGAAAATAAATGGCAAGATACTTCCTATGATGCAAATCAGATTCAAGTGCTAGAAGGACTAGAAGCGGTAAGAAAACGGCCAGGTATGTATATTGGATCAACTAGTTCAAGAGGGCTACATCATCTTGTTTGGGAGATTGTGGACAATAGTATTGATGAGGCTTTAGCCGGATATTGTACACAAATTGACGTAATCATAGAAGAAGATAACAGTATAACTGTAAAAGATAACGGTCGTGGTATTCCAGTTGATATCCAAGAAAAACTAGGACGCCCTGCTGTTGAAGTCATTCACACGGTCCTTCATGCAGGGGGAAAGTTTGGCGGTGGAGGATATAAAGTTTCTGGTGGCCTTCACGGTGTTGGTGCATCTGTCGTTAATGCGTTGTCTGTGGAATTTGAAGTTTTTGTTCATCGTGACGGAAAAGTTCACTATCAAAAATATTCACGTGGGATTCCGTTATTTGATTTAAAAGTAATTGGGGAAACGGACCATACAGGAACTACGACGCATTTCACTCCTGATCCAGAAATCTTTACCGAAACTCTTGAATATGAATTTGATACATTAGCGAAACGGATTAGAGAATTAGCTTTCCTTAATAAAGGTTTAAAAATTATTCTTGAAGATAAGCGTGAAGAAAATAAGAAAAAGGAATTCCATTATGAAGGTGGAATAAAGTCATACGTAAGTAGTTTAAATAAATCCAAGACAGTATTATTTGAGGAACCAATCTATATTGAAGCTCAGCGTGAAGGGATACAAATTGAAATCTCTTTACAATACAATGATGGCTATACAAATATTATTTATTCTTTCGCAAATAATATTCATACGTATGAGGGCGGGACTCATGAATCTGGTTTTAAAGCTGCGTTAACAAGAGTAATTAATGATTACGCACGTAAAAATGGAATTTTAAAGGATAAGGATGAAAATCTAACAGGTGAAGATGTCCGTGAAGGTTTAGTAGCCATTATTTCAATAAAACACCCAAATCCACAATTTGAGGGACAAACAAAAACAAAACTAGGAAATTCTGAGGCAAGAACAATTACAGATGCATTATTCTCGGAAGCATTCGAAAAATTTATATTAGAGAATCCAACTGTAGCAAGGAAAATTGTTGAAAAGGGAATACTTGCAGCAAGAGCTAGAGTTGCAGCAAAAAAGGCAAGAGAAGTTACTCGTCGAAAAAATGTACTAGAAATTTCAAGTCTCCCTGGTAAGCTTGCAGACTGTTCTTCAAACGAAGCAGAAATATGTGAATTATATATTGTTGAAGGTGACTCAGCGGGTGGATCTGCTAAACAAGGGAGAGATCGTCACTTTCAAGCCATTTTACCATTACGAGGTAAGATTCTTAATGTTGAAAAGGCACGGCTGGATCGCATCCTTTCAAATGCAGAAATTCGTGCAATGATTACAGCTATCGGTACTGGGATTAGTGAGGATTTTGATATTTCAAAGGCACGGTATCATAAGGTTGTTATAATGACTGATGCAGATGTCGATGGTGCTCATATACGAACATTATTATTAACATTTTTCTATCGATATATGAGGCAAATTATTGAAGCAGGCTACGTATATATTGCCCAACCTCCTTTATATAAAATTCAACAAGGGAAAAGGATTGAATATGCGTACAGTGATACAGAGTTAGAGGAAATTTTAAAAACATTATCTGCACAGCCTAAACCAGGTATTCAACGATATAAAGGTCTAGGAGAAATGAATCCAGAACAATTATGGGAAACGACAATGGACCCTGCTCATCGAACTTTAAAACAAGTTCATTTAAGTGATGCAATTGAAGCGGATGAAACTTTTGAAATGTTAATGGGTGACCGTGTTGAACCGAGAAGACAATTTATTGAAGAAAATGCTGTCTACGTTAAGAATCTAGACATTTAGTTTTGATAAGAGACTAGACAGTACGTTTAGTCTTTTATCACTCTATAGGATAGAAATATACTTCACAATTATGGTAAAAATTGGGCGAATGACAAAATAAAACAACTCGATAAGGAGGTTGTTGACTCTAATGGATACACCTAACTCCAATATACAAGAAGTCAATATTAGTAAAGAAATGCGAACGTCATTTTTAGACTATGCAATGAGCGTTATTGTATCCCGTGCCCTTCCAGATGTGCGAGATGGTTTAAAACCAGTTCAACGCCGAATTCTATATGCAATGAACGATTTAGGAATTGTCGCTGATAAACCATACAAGAAAAGTGCACGTATTGTTGGGGATGTAATTGGTAAATACCATCCACACGGGGACTCAGCTGTTTATGAGACGATGGTTCGGATGGCTCAAGATTTTAGTTATCGTTATCCGCTTGTTGATGGTCATGGAAATTTTGGTTCAATTGACGGAGATTCTGCAGCTGCTATGCGTTACACAGAAGCAAGAATGTCGAAAATTTCAATGGAAATGCTCCGTGATATTAATAAAGCCACGATTGATTATCAAGATAATTACGATGGCCAAGAAAAGGAGCCAGTTGTACTTCCATCACGTTTTCCAAATCTATTAGTTAACGGTACGACAGGGATTGCTGTTGGGATGGCAACGAATATTCCTCCACATCAATTAGGTGAAGTTATAGATGGATTATTAGCTTTAAGTCATAACCCAGATATTACAATAGAAGAGCTAATGCAGTACATAAAAGGCCCTGATTTTCCAACAGCTGGGTTAATTTTAGGTAAAAGTGGAATTCGTAAAGCATACGAAACAGGAAAAGGTTCTATTACTTTAAGAGCAAGAGTCCAAATTGAAGAATTGGCGCATGGAAAACACGCCATTATCGTTTCAGAAATTCCATATCAAGTTAACAAAGCAAAATTAATCGAAAAAATTGCTGAATTAGCTAGAGAAAAAAGAATTGATGGAATAACAGCTTTACGTGATGAATCCGACCGGAGCGGTTTACGAATTGTAATGGAGTTAAGAAAAGATGTTAACGCAAATGTATTATTGAATAATTTATATAAACATACAGCATTACAAACAACATTTGGCATTAATATGCTCGCTCTTGTTGGTGGGCAGCCAAAAGTACTAAATTTGAAACAAATATTATATTACTATTTAGAACATCAAAAAGAAATTATTACAAGAAGAACGCAGTATGAGTTAAATAAGGCTGAGGCAAGAGCACATATTTTGGAAGGATTACGTATCGCTCTTGATCATATCGATGAAGTTATTAATTTAATTAGAAGTTCGCAAACAACTGAAATTGCGAGAGAAGGATTAATGTCTCGTTTTGGCCTTTCTGAAAAGCAAGCACAAGCTATTTTAGATATGCGTTTGCAACGATTAACTGGTTTAGAGCGGGAAAAAATTGAAGAGGAATATGCCGAACTTCAATCATTAATCGCTGAATTACGAGCAATTTTAGCTGACGAAGAAAAAATACTAAATATTATTCGTGAAGAACTAACAGAAATTAAAGAACGTTATAATGATAAAAGATTAACAGAAATTACGTTTGGTGGTCTGGAAGATATTGATGATGAAGATTTAATTCCAGAAGAGTCAATTATTATTACTCTAACCCGTAATGGCTATATTAAACGTACCCCTTCCTCAACTTACCGTTCACAAAAACGTGGTGGTCGAGGAATTCAAGGTATGGGTACAAATGAAGATGACTTTGTAGAAAACTTAATTACAACGTCTACACATGATACGATTCTATTTTTCACGAACAAAGGAAAAGTGTATAAAACAAAAGGTTATCGTATCCCAGAGTATTCAAGAACTGCAAAAGGACTACCAATAATAAATTTATTAGAAATTGATAAAGATGAGTCCATTAATGCAATGATACCTGTTGAGAAGTTGGATAAGGAATTATATCTCTTCTTCACGACAAAACAAGGAATATCCAAACGTTGTCCTCTATCTGCCTTTGCAAATATACGCAATAATGGATTAATCGCCATTCATTTACGTGAAGGGGATGAACTAATTTCTGTACGGTTAACAGATGGTTCTAAGGATATTATCATTGGTACAAAAAAAGGTATGCTCATTCGTTTTAATGAAACTGATGTACGATCAATGGGACGTACTGCATCAGGTGTAAAAGGAATTTCATTAGTTGCAGATGATGAAGTTATTGGTATGGAAATTTTGGAAGAACATCAGGACGTACTCGTAGTAACAGAAAAAGGATATGGAAAGAGAACACATGCCGATCATTATCGTATTCAAAATCGAGGCGGTAAAGGTATTCGGACGTGTAATATCCAGGAAAAAAATGGGCAACTTATTGCAATGAAGCCAGTGACAGAAGATGAGGATATTATGGTTATAACTGATAGTGGCATCATTATCCGAATGGCAGTGGACGGAATATCAAGAACAGGAAGAAACGCAATGGGTGTAAGACTTATTCGTCTTGCGGAAGATAGCATGGTAACAGCCGTAGCGAAAGTGGAAAAGGAAGAAAAAGAAGAAGTTGAATTAGATTCTGAACAAAATTCAACTCATGAAACGAATGAAATAGAAGAACTAGAAAACGATAGAGAAGATGTAGAAGAATAGGCATAACAGCAAATAGTTAATAAAAAAGGTAGTTCCATAGACGGACTACCCTTTTTATTTAGCTAGGGAAATAATATATACTAAAGGATAGTAAAATGATAAATTTAACTACGATGATGTATACTGATAGAAAAACATTCGTTATCATAATCATTAATGTTAATGAAGGAATATTTTGAATATATAAATTGGTTGTAAGGGTGGGACGAATGATAATTGGAGTATCAAAGTTAAAAGAAGGTTTCATTATTACGGAAAGTGTAATTGGGTTGACAAAAAATCCAATTGTACCGAAAAATACGATTGTTACAAGAGAAATTATTGATGTATTAAAAGCATTTCAGATTAAAGAAGTTGTTGTATCCAGTTCTACCGTTAAGAAAAGAAATATAAAAAATCATAATCAGTCAATTTCAAGTGAAAACCAAAAGACTAGTAAAAATGCAAAAAACCACTTATTTGATTTTAAACTTAAATATCAAGAAACAGTAAATGAATATAAAAAGGAATTTATGCGCTGGCAGTCAGGTGCTACAGTTGATATTAATAAGGTAAGAGGATATATGATTCCTTTATTCGAACATTTGGAAAAAGAGCCAGTTCATATATTATTTCTTCAAAACGATGTGGAAGATGAACAGGAATATATTTTCCATCATGCTGTAGCTGTAGGATTAATTTCTGGATATCTTGCCAAAAGAATGAATTTTAATCGTGCAGAGTGTAATCAAGTAGTGTTGGCAGGGTGTCTAAGTGATTGTGGCATGGCAAAAGTTAACCCAGCTATACTTAGTCAAAAGAAACTAAATAGGTTAGATTTACAAGAAATAAGACTACATCCTACATATAGTTATAAAATGTTACAAAATATACCATCATTAAATAATGGAGTAAAAATAGGCGTTTTACAACATCATGAACGTATAGATGGCAGTGGTTATCCCCTAAAGGAAAAAGGAGAAAGAATACATTTATACGCAAAGATTATTGGTATTGTAGATGTTTATCATGCTTTAATCTGTAATCGAATATATAAGCCAAAAGTATCACCTTTTCAAGCAATTGAAATAATTAGCCATGAAATGTTCGGT
>NZ_LN868937.1:0-15852 GCF_001244735.1 Bacillus andreraoultii | reverse complement strand
TGTAAGTAAGCTTTGATCCGGAGATTTCCGAATGGGGAAACCCACTGTCTGTAATGGGACAGTATCCTTATCTGAATTCATAGGATAAGGATGGCACACCCAGGGAACTGAAACATCTAAGTACCTGGAGGAAGAGAAAGAAAATGATCGATTCCCTAAGTAGCGGCGAGCGAAACGGGAAGAGCCCAAACCAAGAGGCTTGCCTCTTGGGGTTGTAGGACACTCTATACGGAGTTACAAAAGAACGAAGTAGATGAAGTAACCTGGAAAGGTTCGTCAGAGAAGGTAAAAACCCTGTAATCAAAACTTCGTTCTCTCTTGAGTGGATCCTGAGTACGGCGGAACACGTGAAATTCCGTCGGAAGCTGGGAGGACCATCTCCCAAGGCTAAATACTCCCTAGTGACCGATAGTGAACCAGTACCGTGAGGGAAAGGTGAAAAGCACCCCGGGAGGGGAGTGAAAGAGTACCTGAAACCGTGTGCCTACAAGTAGTCAGAGCACAATTATGTGTGATGGCGTGCCTTTTGTAGAATGAACCGGCGAGTTACGATCATATGCGAGGTTAAAGTTGAAACTGGAGCCGTAGCGAAAGCGAGTCTGAATAGGGCGTAATAGTATATGGTCGTAGACCCGAAACCAGGTGATCTACCCATGTCCAGGGTGAAGGTAAGGTAACACTTACTGGAGGCCCGAACCCACGTACGTTGAAAAGTGCGGGGATGAGGTGTGGGTAGGGGTGAAATTCCAATCGAACTTGGAGATAGCTGGTTCTCTCCGAAATAGCTTTAGGGCTAGCCTCAAGATAAGAGTATTGGAGGTAGAGCACTGTTTGGACTAGGGGCCCTCATCGGGTTACCGAATTCAGATAAACTCCGAATGCCAAATACTTATTCTTGGGAGTCAGACTACGAGTGCTAAGATCCGTAGTCGAAAGGGAAACAGCCCAGACCGCCAGTTAAGGTCCCAAAGTATACGTTAAGTGGAAAAGGATGTGGAGTTGCTTAGACAACCAGGATGTTGGCTTAGAAGCAGCCACCATTTAAAGAGTGCGTAATAGCTCACTGGTCGAGTGACTCTGCGCCGAAAATGTACCGGGGCTAAACGTATCACCGAAACTGCGGACAGACATCTTTGATGTTCTGTGGTAGGAGAGCGTTCTAAATGCGTTGAAGCTAGACCGTGAGGACTGGTGGAGCGTTTAGAAGTGAGAATGCCGGTATGAGTAGCGAAAGATGGGTGAGAATCCCATCCACCGAATGCCTAAGGTTTCCTGAGGAAGGCTCGTCCTCTCAGGGTTAGTCGGGACCTAAGCTGAGGCCGAAAGGCGTAGGCGATGGACAACAGGTTGATATTCCTGTACCACCTTAGATTCGCTTGAGTGATGGAGTGACGCAGGAGGATAGGGTAAGCGCGCTGTTGGATTAGCGCGTCCAAGCAGTAAGAGTGGTCATGAGGCAAATCCTTATGACCGAGTACTCAAGCTGTGATGGCGAGGGAAATATAGTACCGAAGTTCCTGATTTCACACTGCCGAGAAAAGCTTCTAGCGATGAATCTGGGTGCCCGTACCGCAAACCGACACAGGTAGGCGAGGAGAGAATCCTAAGGTGAGCGAGAGAACTCTCGTTAAGGAACTCGGCAAAATGACCCCGTAACTTCGGGAGAAGGGGTGCTCTGATAGGGTGTTAAGCCCGAGAGAGCCGCAGTGAATAGGCCCAGGCGACTGTTTAGCAAAAACACAGGTCTCTGCAAAGCCGCAAGGCGAAGTATAGGGGCTGACGCCTGCCCGGTGCTGGAAGGTTAAGAGGAGAGGTTAGCTTCATGCGAAGCTTCGAATTGAAGCCCCAGTAAACGGCGGCCGTAACTATAACGGTCCTAAGGTAGCGAAATTCCTTGTCGGGTAAGTTCCGACCCGCACGAAAGGCGTAACGATCTGGGCACTGTCTCAACGAGAGACTCGGTGAAATTATAGTACCTGTGAAGATGCAGGTTACCCGCGACAGGACGGAAAGACCCCGTGGAGCTTTACTGTAGCCTGATATTGAATTTTGGTACAGCTTGTACAGGATAGGTAGGAGCCTGAGATATGGGAGCGCTAGCTTCCATGGAGGCGCCCTTGGGATACTACCCTGGCTGTATTGAAATTCTAACCTTCGCCCGTTATCCGGGCGGGAGACAGTGTCAGGTGGGCAGTTTGACTGGGGCGGTCGCCTCCTAAAAGGTAACGGAGGCGCCCAAAGGTTCCCTCAGAATGGTTGGAAATCATTCGTAGAGTGCAAAGGCATAAGGGAGCTTGACTGCGAGACCTACAAGTCGAGCAGGGACGAAAGTCGGGCTTAGTGATCCGGTGGTTCCGCATGGAAGGGCCATCGCTCAACGGATAAAAGCTACCCCGGGGATAACAGGCTTATCTCCCCCAAGAGTCCACATCGACGGGGAGGTTTGGCACCTCGATGTCGGCTCATCGCATCCTGGGGCTGTAGTCGGTCCCAAGGGTTGGGCTGTTCGCCCATTAAAGCGGTACGCGAGCTGGGTTCAGAACGTCGTGAGACAGTTCGGTCCCTATCCGTCGTGGGCGTAGGAAATTTGAGAGGAGCTGTCCTTAGTACGAGAGGACCGGGATGGACGCACCGCTGGTGTACCAGTTGTCTTGCCAAAGGCATCGCTGGGTAGCTATGTGCGGAAGGGATAAGTGCTGAAAGCATCTAAGCATGAAGCCCCCCTCAAGATGAGATTTCCCATTAGTTTATCTAAGTAAGAACCCTTGAAGATGACAAGGTTGATAGGTCCGAGGTGGACGCACGGTGACGTGTGGAGCTGACGGATACTAATCGTTCGAGGACTTAACCTAATGAATAGTTTGCCTTACGTTATCTAGTTTTGAGAGAATGAAAATTTCTCTTGCATTTTCTAAAACAACCTATTATAATACATATTGTTGTTTTAAATAGTCCGGTGATCATGGCGAGAAGGTCACACCCGTTCCCATCTCGAACACGGAAGTTAAGCTTCTCAGCGCCGATGGTAGTGAAGGCATTGCCTTTGTGAGAGTAGGACGTTGCCGGGCAAGTAAAAGGATAGTGATTATTCACTATCCTTTTTTTATTTAGGGTGAGAAAAAATGAGTTAATTATTTAACAAAAAGTACTGCTTATGGATATCGAAGATCCATCCCCATCTGTAAGTAAAAGTCATAAAAAAATTGAAGTGATTTTGTTCCATTGTTTTTGTTTTATAGCCAACTGACCTGAGGTGCCCCAATTATGCTCCTTTATTATTTATTGTTGCAGTAGAAAACCATTAAAGTCAATTGTTTTCAAATGTAATTGTTAACCCTACAGTTTACTTGGGGTTCCCCAGAGGTATTGGCTAATTAGTAAGGGGATTTTTAACATTGAGGTATGTAAATATTGAACAATTAACGGATATTCAATGGATGGTTTATAATGAATAAGTTCAGACCACCATTCAATTTCGTATCTTGCAATCATTCCAAGATGATATAACAATAAGTAATGTATCATGAGTTCAGGATAAAAATGCAATTCTTTATCATTACGGATAAAGAAGTATCCTTCTTCTTCAATATTGTAACGAAAGGGAAGAATCTCACCATGTTTATCATACTGATCGTCGATATAAAAGGATAGATTTACCTTATCATCAACAAATTTCAAACTCCTGTTTGATTTAGTATGAAGATAGGTTTTGAAGCGATCTGCAGTCATTTTGTAGTAATCAAGGACATTATTTGGTATTATAAATACATCTCCTTGACATTGTACTGGTATAGTTACTTTGCTCCCTTCCCATTTCGAAAAATAACCACTTAATTCTGGGATTTCTCTTAATAAAGATTCAATAGTTATCTTATTACCTTCCAAATGTTTCATATGGAACATTTTGTCGGAAAAGTGCGGAAAAAGTCCATTTTTCTGTAGCTTCACCTCGTCTTTCAAATAATGATAATTTTGTTTTTTCCTTTTTCTTGTTGAAACACCATGAGCTAAAACACTACTTGATGTGGGATAATTTGGGTCGACTGTTAAAATACATGCTTTGATAAGAAATACTAAGCCATAAAAAAGTAATATAGGTTTTATATTTAATGGAGATTGTTCAGTCTGCTTAAAAAAGGATATTCCTTGTTCAATATAAGAAGTGAAGGGAAAACTATTTTCAAAGCTTTTTCGTTTAGCTTCTGGAATTTTTCCTTTATTATAAGAGTGCATAAGAAATTTTTGTGATGTATCTGCTGATGAAATATATAGAAAGTCCTTCCAATGTAAAGAGGTAAAATCTGTAGGCAATATAATACCCCCTAATTCTGAAAAGTTCGATATATTAAAAGCTCCTTGACAGTATTTTAACCAATTGGTAACCTACTAATAATAATTTTTTCTGGAGGCGATTAAAGTAATGTGGGAAAATAAGTTTACAAAAGAGGGCTTAACGTTTGACGATGTTTTATTAATTCCAGCTCAATCTAACGTATTACCAAAGGATGTAGATTTGTCTGTAGCTTTAACAGATACATTAAAGTTGAATGTACCGATTATTAGTGCGGGAATGGATACAGTAACAGAGGCCGAAATGGCAATTGCAATGGCGAGACAAGGTGGATTAGGTATTATTCATAAGAACATGTCGATTGAAGAACAAGCAGAGCAAGTGGATCGTGTAAAGCGCTCAGAGAATGGAGTAATTACGGATCCTTTTTATTTAACTCCAGAACATCAAGTTTATGATGCTGAACATTTGATGGCAAAATATCGGATTTCAGGTGTTCCAATAGTTAATAATGAAGAGGAACAAAAACTAGTAGGAATTATAACAAACCGTGACCTTCGTTTTATTGAAGATTATTCAATCGTTATTGATGATGTTATGACAAAAGAAAATTTAGTTACTGCACCGGTCGGAACAACAATTAATGAGGCAGGTAAAATTTTACAAAAGTATCGAATTGAAAAGTTACCTTTAGTTGATGAAAATGGAGTACTCAAAGGATTAATCACAATTAAAGATATTGAAAAGGTCATTGAGTTCCCTAATGCAGCAAAAGACAGCCAAGGCAGACTACTTGTTGGTGCTGCAGTTGGTGTTACAAAAGATACGATGAAAAGAGTAGAGATGCTTTATAAAGCAGGCGTTGATGTTATTGTTGTTGACACTGCACATGGGCATTCACAAGGGGTAATTACTGTTGTTAAACAAATTAAAGATATTTATCCAGAATTAAATTTAATGGCTGGAAATGTCGCAACAGCTGAAGCGACAAAGGCATTATTCGATGCCGGTGCGGATATTGTTAAAGTTGGTATTGGACCAGGTTCAATATGTACAACACGGGTTGTTGCTGGTGTAGGAGTCCCACAAATTACAGCGATATATGATTGCGCCTCGGTGGCAAGAAAAATGGGAAAATCAATTATTGCTGACGGAGGCATTAAATATTCGGGGGATATTGTTAAGGCGTTAGCAGCAGGTGGACATGCTGTTATGTTAGGAAGTATGTTAGCTGGGACAACTGAAAGTCCTGGGGAAACTGAGATTTTCCAAGGTAGAAGATTCAAAGTTTACCGTGGCATGGGTTCAATAGCTGCAATGGAAAAAGGTTCAAAGGATCGATATTTCCAAGAGGATAATAAGAAATTAGTTCCAGAAGGTATTGAAGGAAGGTTACCATATAAAGGCCCACTAGCAGATACGATTTACCAATTAATTGGTGGTATTCGCTCAGGAATGGGGTATACAGGAGCAGCAAATTTAGAAAGTTTGAGAGAAAATGCACAGTTTGTTCGTATGACGGGTGCTGGATTGAGGGAAAGCCATCCTCATGATGTGCAAATTACAAAAGAAGCTCCAAACTATTCACTTTAATAATGATAATTGACAAGCGTACAAAGATACTAGAAATAATTTTTATAGATACTGTAATAAGTGAATAATCTATAAGTCCCATTTCTCTAATGGGATTTTTTTCTGTCAGATGATAGTCTATTTTTTTAAAAAAAGATATGGTAAACTAATCAATAGTGTTGAAAGTCAATATGTTGGAGGGAATTTCGTTGTTTAAAAAAGGGAAACTCGTACTACTTTACATGATTATTAGCTTTTTAATAACTGCAATGATACCAGTTGGAAATACAAAAGTTTCAGCAAGCACCGATACATTAAATTTAAAAGGTGCTGCGGCTATTTTAATAGATGGTAAGACAGGAAAAGTTTTATATGAAAAAAATGCCGATGAATTACTCGGTGTTGCTAGTATGTCAAAAATGATGACAGAATATCTAGTCCTAGAAGCAATCCATGCAGGAAAACTTAGTTGGGACCAAAAAGTTGTTATTAGCAAATTCATTCATGATCTATCTAATCCAAGTTTAGGTGTATCAACGGTTGGATTAACGGAAGGTGAATCTTATACTGTAAAAGAACTTTACGAATCAATGGCAATTCACTCGGCTAATGCATCTACTGTCGCTCTTGCTGAGTTACTTGGTGGAACGGAAGAAAACTTTGTAAAACTTATGAATAAAAAAGCTAAAGAACTTGGATTAAAAGATTATTATTTTGTGAACTCATCAGGTTTAAATAATGCTGATATGTTAGGGAACCATCCAAAGGGCAGTGATAAAAGTGATGAAAATAAAATGTCTGCACGTGATACAGCAAGATTAGCATATCACTTAATTAATGATTTTCCTGAAGTAATCGAAACAGCCAAACAACCTATTCTAAAATTCCGTGGTGAAGAGTTTAAAAACTTTAACTGGATGTTGCCAGGGTTAATTTTCGAGTATGATGGAGTAGACGGATTAAAAACAGGTTCAACAGATTATGCTGGATACAATTTTGCAGCAACAGCGGAACGTAATGGTCAACGATTTATTTCGGTAATTATGAAAACAGGTTCTCAGAAAGAACGCTTTGAAGAAACAAAGAAAATTTTAGATTATGCATTCCAAAATTTTAGCACTGAAGAAATTTTCAAGAGTAATTATTCAATTAAAGGGAAAAAAACTGTACCCGTCTTAAAAGGGAAAGAAAACTCAGTTAAAATAGCGACAAAAGAACCGTTAACGATGATGATTAAAAATGGTGAAAAGGATCAATATAAACCGAAACTCGTTCTTGATAAGAAAAAGTTAGATAAAAACGGTAACTTAGTTGCACCAGTGAAAAAAGGTGAAGTCGTTGGTTATTTAACATATGAGTATAAAGGTGAAGACTTAGGTTATTTGTACCCAAATCAAAAATCTAAAGTTGATGTTATTGCTACTGAGTCTGTTGAGAAAGCAAATTGGTTTGTACTCATGTTTAGAGGTATTGGGAGCTTTTTCGGTAACCTTTGGCATGGTATTACATCGACAGTTAGTTCATGGTTTTAATGTATAAAATTAATCGAATGATAATATAAGTGTACGGCTAATCTAGGATTTACTGCAGCTAAAAAATAAGATATTGAAGTATGGTTACCTAGTTATAACACATATCGTGAAAATTGTTTTTGTCATAACTTTGAGGATTTGCAAGTGAGAAAAGCAAAAATACGTTTCAGAAGAGAACTTTAAAGGAAAACCTGAATTCGTTCATACTTTAAATGACTCTAGTTTTGCTCTTGTCTGTACAGTTGCTACGGTTTAGAGATTGTCAACAACCAAATGATTGAGTGTTGATTAAAGAAGCAATACGTCCAAATATGGGTGGGAAAGAGTATTTAGGCTAACTGTAAAATTGTAGGGCCCCATTAGTTAAAACTAATAGGGGCTTTTATATGCTTTGAAAAATTATTGTTCGACTAGTAAAAAGGAACTGTTTTTTTAATGATATTTCCAATTAATTGACTTTTACATTTCGCTATGATATTATAATTTTTGTCTCAATTGGAGGAGTACCCAAGTCTGGCTGAAGGGATCGGTCTTGAAAACCGACAGGCGGGTTACACCGTGCGGGGGTTCGAATCCCTCCTCCTCCGCCATAATAATTAAAATACGCATGCATAATAATTGGAGAATAAAAAACTGTCTTTAGCTTTCGTCTAAGGACAGTTTTTTTGTGAAGAGTATTTGCCAGTTTCTTTCCCTATAAGTCCCTTATTTTTCACCTTTAAAATATAGCCAATCTTATTTATGATTTCTTCTATAGAGCGGGGGTCAGTAAACAAGTTATAATCATTTATATCTAGACGGAGAACGGGACAGGCGTTGAAGTTATCGATCCATTCTTCATAGCGAGTATACATTTCCTCCCAATATTCAATCGGTGTGGTTTGTTCCATCGGCCGCCCCCTATTTTTTATTCTAGTGATAATGTCATTAAAAGACCCTCGTAAATAGATTAAAATGTCAGGGTGATGGAAAAAAGGAGTCATGACCATAGAATCAAACAAACCTTTGTATGTTAGATAGTCAGTTTCTGTCATGTTTCCGTTCTCGTAGTGCATTTTTGCAAAAATCCCACTATCTTCATAAATGGAACGATCTTGAACAAATCCCCCTCCATATTCAAAAATTCGCCTTTGTTCTTTAAACCGTTCACCAAGAAAATATATTTGCAACGGGAAACTCCATCTTTTAAAGTCTTGGTAAAACTTTTCTAAATATGGATTTGAGTCAACTTGTTCGAATGAGGTGCGAAATCTTAATGCGGTAGCTAAATTATTAGTAAGTGTTGATTTTCCAACGCCAACAGTGCCTGCTATCGTAATTACAGCGTGGTTTGGTATATTATATTTTTCTCGTAAATCCATTTGTTCGTTCTCCTTTTTCATCTTCTACAGCGCTCTTGCTACAAGTAATATTGTCATGTAAATCTTGTTTAAAAATAAGGTAAAACTCTACTTATCTTTTCCTAACATTAAAATTATCGGTAATTAATAACCAATTTTGAGGAAAAGAAAGACCTAATTTCCAATAACTAATCCCTCGGATATTTAATTCTTTTATTAAATCAAACTTAGCTTGAATACTCCGTGCATCTTCAAACCAAACTCGATGATTACGACCATTTTCATCCGTATAGTTAAAAAATGGAGCCTGTGCTTTTGTATCGTATTGTATTGGCACGTTATGGCGACTGGCTAAAGCAATTGCCTGCTGGGGACTAACTGCACGGGCAACAGTACCTTGTTGAAATGGAAGAGTCCAGTCATAACCATATAAATTTTGCCCCATTAATATTTTTTGGGAAGGCATTTCGGTAATAGCGTATTCGAGTACATTACGTACAGGCCCAATTGGTGAAACAGCCATAGGTGGACCACCGCTGTACCCCCATTCATAGGTCATAATGACAACAAAATCGACAATTTCGCCATGTGCCCGGTAGTCATGAGCCTCGTACCAGCGTCCAGGTTGATCAGCTCTTGTCTTTGGTGCCAAAGCTGTTGATAGCAGCCACCCCTCTCTACTGAATCTTTCTTTCGCTCTACGTAAAAAGCGATTATATGCTTGCCTATCCTCTGGACGTAAAAATTCAAAATCAAAGTGAATATCACGAAATCCAAGTCTACGGGCTGTATTGACGATATTATTTAAAAATGTTGTTTGTATATCTTGATCATTTAAAAGTATTCTTCCTAATTCATCACTAAATTGGTCATTCTCTTGATTTGTTATTACCATCATTAAGACGTTTCGATTTCCATGTGCAATAGTAGGAAATTGATTTAAGGGTGGTTCACGTAAAGATCCGTCTCGTTGGGCTTGAAAGCTAAATGGTGCTAAATAAGTTAAATATGGTGCAGCTGCCCTTGCACTATTCTCTAAAGCAGCTGTTACTGTTCCTCGGGGCTCAACATATGCATTAACCTCTTTTGTAACTTTTGAAGTTGGGGGAATATAGAGTCTAGTACCGATTGAAAGTGGACGATTCGTAGGAATTTGATTGATGGTTGTAAGTTGTTGGCTTGAAACGTTAAACCTCCTTGCAATGGAAAATAATGTGTCACCGGGCTGTACCCAATAAAAACGCCCAACGATAGGTATAACTAATGATTGACCAACTACTAGTTGATTTGGGTTAGGGAGCTCATTTGCCCGTACTAACTCAGTCACATTGGTATTATAGGCTTGTGCAATACCAAACAAAGTTTGCCCCTGTTGTACAACATGTATTTGCATCGCATTACCTCCTCGTTCTCACACTATAGAAAGTTTATGATATATAATGAGAAAAATGAATGATTAACGAAAATTTATAAAAATATTCTTATGTGGTTAAGGAGAGAAATAAATGGATAGGGATACATATTATATGCAATTAGCGATAGATGAGGCGGTAAAAGCAAAACAAAAAGGTGAGGTTCCAATCGGGTGTGTCATCGTCCATAATGATCAAGTAATTGCGACCGGTCATAACTTACGGGAGACTCAACAAAATGCTACGTGCCACGCTGAGATTATCGCTATACAAGAAGCTTGCCAGTATTTAAATAGTTGGCGATTAGAGAATGCTGAATTATTCGTTACATTGGAGCCTTGTCCCATGTGTGCAGGTGGAATTATTATGTCGAGAGTTAAACGTGTTGTATTTGGAGCAATGGACCCAAAAGGTGGATGTGTCGGATCATTAATGAATCTACTAGATGATCATCGTTTTAACCATCAATGTGAGATAAAAAGTGGAGTTTTAGAAGAAGAGTGCTCCCAGCTATTGAAAAGTTTTTTTAAAAAAATTCGAGAGAGAAAGAAAAAGCATATACAATAAATTGAGAAGGAAAAAATTTACATGAGGGAAAGCGTTGCATTTTAAAAGATTCCCTAGTATACTAAATATACGTCAAAAAGACGTACTTAATATTTGGTAGCAACTTTGCCGTGCTAGGTGGGGAGGTAGCGGTGCCCTGTACCCGCAATCCGCTCTAGCGGGACTGAACTCCTACCCGAGGCTGCCTAACTGTAGGGCCTGTCTTACACAAGTGGTGTTGACGTTTGGGTCCTGCGCAATGGGAATCCATGAACCATGTCAGGTCCGGAAGGAAGCAGCATTAAGTGGAATCTCCCATGTGCCGCAGGGGTGCCTGAACCGAGCTAACTATGTAAGCAACGCCTATGGTTAGCAGTCGAAGGTAGGTGCACGGCAGTTATATACATAATTATAAACAGACATCCTTTGTTAGGGTGTTTTTTTTATAGTAATTCAAATTCAAAATACGGTATAATAAGAAGAACATGATAAAAGATGATTGATAAGGATTTTGTTGAAAGGAGGGTACTATGGCATATCAAGCATTATATCGAGTATGGAGACCACAAACGTTTCAAGATGTGGTTGGACAACAACATGTAACGAAGACGTTACAAAATGCCCTCTTACAACAAAAAATATCACACGCATATTTATTTACAGGCCCAAGAGGTACTGGTAAAACGAGTGCTGCAAAAATATTAGCAAAGGCCGTGAATTGTCCTAATCGTGTACAAGCTGAACCGTGCAATGAATGTGCGATATGCAAAAGCATTACAGATGGTTCAAATCCAGATGTGATTGAGATAGACGCTGCATCTAACAACGGTGTGGAAGAAATTCGAGATATCCGTGATAAAGTAAAATATGCACCGAGTATGTCAAAGTTTAAAGTATATATTATCGATGAAGTTCATATGTTATCGATTGGTGCCTTTAATGCGTTATTAAAAACATTAGAAGAACCACCGAAACATGTTTTATTTATTTTAGCTACAACTGAACCACATAAAATACCTTTAACTATCATATCTCGGTGTCAACGGTTTGATTTTAAACGAATTTCTTCGCAGGCTATCGCAGAAAGAATGCGCTATATCATTCAGGACTATGGATATGAGTATGATGAGGAAGCATTACAGATGATTGCCCGTGCTTCTGAAGGCGGAATGCGTGATGCATTAAGTTTACTTGATCAAACCATCTCTTTTAGTCAAGATAAGATTTCGGTTGAAGATGCACTGATTATTACAGGCTCTGTATCCCAACAAGTATTACATAAAATTGCTGAATCGGTTTTGGAAAAAAATCCCCAATCATCACTTGCCTTTTTGCATAAACTATTGGCAGATGGTAAAGATCCAGTACGAATCGTGGAGGATATGATTCAGTATTTTCGAGATTTATTAGTTTACAAAAACTCATCTTCAATGCAAGACTATATGGAACGTGTTGTTGTCGATGATGATTTTAAAAGATTAGCTGAAAATTTTACTTCAGAACAAATCTACGAAATAATAAATCGATTTAACCAAGCACAGCAAGATATGAAATGGACGAATCATCCAAAAGTTTTACTTGAAGTTTGTTTTGTGCAATTATGTCAAACAAATTTACTTGATCACAATTTAGGTACTTCTACAAATATTATTACTGAATTACAAGAAAAGATTTCCCGATTAGAAAATGAACTTGAACAGTTAAAAGTAGATGGAGTTTGTTCCCCACAAAAAACGGAAGAGACGAGTAGGGAACAAAAAACAACAAGACAGGTTAAGAGCAGTTATAAAGTACCAGTTGGGAAAATCGAGACCATTTTATCAAACGCAACTAAGCAAAAATTGCAGCTAATAAAAACAAATTGGGGAATTATTTTAGAAAAACTAAAAAAATCCCATGCAGCATTATTAAATGATGCTGAGCCTGTTGCTGCTTCATCCGATGGGTGCATCATTAAATTTAAATATGAAATTCATTGTCAAATGGCAGTGAATAACCGAGAATTTATAAGTACACTAAACACTCTCCTTCAAACGGTTACGAATGAGCCTGTTGAAGTGGTAGGTGTTCCTGAAAATCAATGGTTAGAAATTAGAGAGTCGTTTCTTGAACAACATCGTGATCTTATAAAAGACCAAGGTAAAGTAGAAACGGATCCTCTCGTTGAAGAAGCAATAAAACTGTTTGGTGAAGAAATTTTAGAAATAAGAGACTAATTGTTGGAGGTAATATTATGCGAGGAATGGGAAATATGCAAAATATGATGAAACAAATGCAAAAAATGCAAAAGAAAATGGCTGAGGCTCAAGAAAAATTAGGTGAAGAAAAGATAGAGGGAACAGCTGGAGGTGGAGCTGTGTCAGTTATTATTTCAGGACATAAAGAAGTGCTGGAAGTAAAACTTGATGAAGCGGTCGTTGATCCAGAAGATATTGAAACACTTCAAGATTTAATTGTTATCGCAACAAATGAGGCGTTAACAAAAGCTGATGAATTATCTAATCGAACAATGGGACAATTCACGAAAGGTATGAATATCCCTGGTCTATTCTAGTAGGAGGCACTATTTGTAATGTATTATCCAGAACCAATAAGTAAGCTGATTGATAGCTTTATGAAATTACCTGGAATTGGCCCGAAAACTGCATCAAGATTAGCGTTTTTTGTTTTAACAATGAAGGAAGAAACGGTACTTGATTTTGCAAAAGCGTTAATTAATGCGAAAAGGGATTTAACGTACTGTTCAGTTTGTGGTCATATTACAGATCAAGACCCTTGTTATATTTGTAGTGATCAAAGTAGAGATCAATCAATTGTCTGTGTAGTTCAAGATTCAAAAGATGTTATAGCCATGGAAAAAATGAAGGAATTTCATGGTCTATATCATGTGTTACAAGGGTCAATATCTCCTATGGAAGGAATTGGACCTGAGGATATTAATATCCCTAGCTTATTGAAAAGATTACAAAGTGAAGAAATAAAAGAACTTATTCTAGCAACAAATCCAAATATTGAAGGTGAAGCAACAGCAATGTATATATCTAAACTTGTGAAGCCTTCTGGTATAAAGGTGACCCGAATCGCTCATGGATTACCTGTTGGCGGTGATTTAGAATATGCGGATGAGGTTACGTTGTCAAAAGCCCTCGAAGGAAGAAGAGAATTATAATAATTACCTCTTTAGATGGGAAAATAAATGTATGCAGTTACTTTAAGGGGGAGTACCAGTGCTCTTTAAACGTAAAGGGACACTAAAAAAAGAATATGATCAGAAATTGTTACACCAAATTGAAGACTTGAAAATACGGTGGAAAAACGAAAAAAGCCTGTATGATAAATCTTTTGATATGAATGAGGAATTAGAAAGACAAGTTGAACTAACAGAATTGAAGTATCTCTATCTGTACAGAGAGGCAAAAGCGAGACAAATAAAAATATCAATAAAAGACAAATAAAATCAAGAATCATTTTTTTAGATCAGTTTAAGGACCTATAAAAATGGTTCTTTTTTTGATGTTAAAGCATATAGATGGTACAAGCCGTATACATTGGGGGTGTGAATGTGGAACCAACATGGGTGATTGGAATCATTATAGGCATTATTGTTTTATTACTACTTTTTGGAACGCCATTAAAGTTATTTCGTTTTCTTGGACAGAGCGTAGTGAAGGTTTTAATCGGAGCATTATTATTATTTTTCCTTAACGCTTTTGGAAGTAACTTCGGAATACATGTGCCTATTAATTTAATAACAGCATCAATCTCAGGGTTTCTAGGTATACCTGGTGTATTTGCATTAACAGCAATACAACTATGGATTATTTAAGGCAATAAATAAAGCCTTAAATAATCCATTTCTTATGGCAGAAATGATTCGTATTGTATAGAACAAAGTTGATAAATATTATCTTCCAGCGCATAAAAAAACTCCTTATAACTAGGTTGGGTATTGGTTAGGTAGTCCTTGTCCAAATCCTAATTGAAAGAAGCTTTCTCACGTTTAAATATCGCACAAAATCCACAATAAAGGAATTACTAAGAGTAATTAAAGATGAAAAATTTAACAAGCTGATTGACGTAGCTAATGTTGATAAGTATGTTAAAAGTTAACTGCCAATAAGTTCTTACAACTGATGATTGTCGCTCAAATCAATGAGTTAAAAGTTTAAATCATATTACCAAGAAGGTAAAAAACAGCGATGAGATTCAAAGGAGTTTTCTACTAGAAGGAATTTGCACATCTCAACTCTCTCGAAAACAACGGATCTTAACTCTTAACCTATTTGAAAAGATATTTCATCACCTTGTAGGAGAGATTCTTGCTCGTACGAAAAACCAATCCATTTTACGGGATATTGGCCGATTGAGTGTGATTTACTCTTCAATGATGAGTATGAGTCTTTCGCAACACAACCTTGGGCTACATTCCGGAAGACAAAAGCTTGTGTAAAACTACACCTTTCAGGATGCTGAAATACATCTTGGAAATCAGGAGAACGGGACGAAAACGCAATACACTCTTCGTTTAATTCGTACGAGTACGAAAGATAGTGATGGCAATCCAGTCACCATTCTGACTACCTGTCTTGGTCTAACGGCAAAAGAGATTGGTGATTTGTATCGTTACCGCTAGAATCATTTAGTCGATGTAATATACGCCCACTTGTTTAAACGGGAAAGTAAAATAGTCTCTGGATTTGTGGATAAGGGCTACCTTTCGTTCCTTCTTAGGCTTTTTATTTTGGATAAAGAGGCTTGTCTTAATTCTTTGCAAACACATTGTATTACTTTATTCTCACACTTTGAAGAGACTCAAAAACTTATGCAGTGCTACTGGGTAGAAATGATATTCGGAATTTTGCGATTGTGTTAGCCTTGAACAAACACAATAAATATTTGTTGTTTGGTAAAAATTCCTATTGATATTGTATTTAACATTTGTTACTATAATATCTGTCAGTTAGAAATAACCAAACATTAAATAGATGTTGACATAGTTCACAAAACTTGATATACTATAAAGGTCGTTAAGATTTGAACTTTGAAAACTGAACAAGACAAAGCGTTTTATAAATTAAAGCTAGTCATTTATTTTGAGCAATCAAACTATCTTTTGGAGAGTTTGATCCTGGCTCAGGACGAACGCTGGCGGCGTGCCT
>NZ_LN868936.1:513708-525320 GCF_001244735.1 Bacillus andreraoultii | reverse complement strand
GTTTTAAATAGTCCGGTGATCATGGCGAGAAGGTCACACCCGTTCCCATCTCGAACACGGAAGTTAAGCTTCTCAGCGCCGATGGTAGTGAAGGCCCTGCCTTTGTGAGAGTAGGACGTTGCCGGGCAAGTAAAAGGATAGTGATTATTCACTATCCTTTTTTTATTTAGGGTGAGAAAAAATGAGTTAATTATTAAACAAAAAGTACTGCTTATGGATAACGAAGATCCATCCCCATCTGTAAGTAAAAGTTATAAAAGTATCCTTGCAAAATCAAAGTCCTTGAAAATGGCAAGAATTTTTCTTCGTTCGATGCAAGTCTTTTCATTGAATAGCGCTATACCTTTTTCCAGCTATTGATTATCTAAGCTCTTTTGATGCCTATGAATGTCTAATTTTTTATTGATATCTTTTCCACCGCCTTCAGATTCCAAACGCAATGATGATTTTTATGTCTTATTTCCTTTACAGTCTATTCCCTCTAGACGACCATTTCAAAAGTTCGAAATATATCATCCACTAAAAACAGTAAAAGGAATATATGCATATATCCTTCAGTTAATTAGTTAAATTCATGTAAAATATAAACAATACTTCATTTTCAAAGACTTTAGGGTTTAGAATATCGAATTTAAGGAAAAAAATAATATCAACAAATCATTTACGTCCTCACTAGAACAAATGATTCTAATAACATTATCACACAAATATTTTATCAATCGACATTATCTGTATGATTGCGAATAGATATAAAAAGTTATATAATAAATTAAAGTCAAATATAGTCAAAGTCAATAATTGTGCATAATTTAAAATAGGAAAAGAGGTTTTGGAGGGAGGAAAACTTGAGAAATATTTCGGATATAATAGAGGAATATTTAAAGAAAATCCTTGAAATGAGTGAAGAAGAAATACTAGAGATAAAGCGAAGTGAAATTGCCAATAAGTTCCAATGTGTTCCTTCACAAATAAACTACGTAATTAATACAAGATTTACCGTTGAACGTGGCTACTTAGTTGAGAGCAAACGTGGTGGTGGAGGATATATTCGAATTATAAAAGTGCGACCGAATAGTAAGATGCACTTAATTGATCAAGTTTTATCTTTGATTGGTAATAAAATTCCTCAATCGGCGGCCATAGATATAATAAATCGTTTATACCAAGAAGGTGTAATTAACGAACGTGAAGAAAAAATTATGTTGAGTGCCCTTGATCGATCAGTTATTTATCTAGAATTGCCCGATCGAGACATATTACGAGCGAGAATATTAAAAGCAATGTTATTGACGTTAAAATATGAGTAAAATTTTATAAAATTGGGGGGACAAAAGTTGGTTTGTCAAGAATGCCAAAAGAGACCTGCAACTCTACACTTTACCAAAATAATTAATGGAGAAAAAACCGAAGTTCATCTTTGTGAACAATGCGCACAAGATAAAGGGAATTTGTTTATGTTTAATAACTCTTCAGGGTTATCAATAAATAATTTATTAGCAGGATTATTTAATTTAAGCCCGAATATAGAACATATAAATAATAAAGCAATGATGCAGGAAAGTGGAATTATACAATGTGATCATTGTGGCATGACAATGAATCAATTTTTAAAGATTGGCCGTTTTGGTTGTGCCCATTGTTATAATGCATTTCAAGAACAGCTAACTCCATTTTTAAAAAGGTTGCATGGGGGGAATTGGAAACATAGTGGTAAAATACCAAAACGTACAGGTGGAACTTTAAATATTCAAAAGAAAATAGGTATATTAAAGGAAACTTTACAAGCCCTTATTGCAAAAGAAGAATTTGAAAAAGCTGCAGAAGTGCGTGATGAAATTCGTCTCTATGAGAAACAACTGAATGAGGGGGGCGAATATTAATGTCAATTGAACGTTTTTTAAACCAAGCTGTGAGTTCGTGGATGAATGCTGATGGCCCTCAAGCTGATATTATATTAACTTCCAGAATCCGTTTAGCAAGAAATTTAGAAGATCATTTATTCCCGACCATTTTTACAAAAGAAGAGGCAGAAAATGTTTTAACGAACGTTGAAAATGTACTTCCTCTCTTAAACTTATATCCACTTAAAGACGCAGAGCTATTAAAAATGGAAGAACTGCAACCATTACAAAAACAAGTATTAGTTGAAAAGCATTTAATTAGTCCAAATTTAGCTGAGCAATCAATAAAGGGTGCGTGTCTTTTATCACAAAATGAAGAAATTAGCATTATGATTAATGAAGAAGATCATATTCGAATACAATGTATTTTATCAGGATTGCAATTGCAAGCTGCTTTAGACTTAGCAAATGCTGTTGATGACGAACTTGAGCAACATCTCGATTATGCATTTAACGAAGTCCGTGGGTACTTAACTAGTTGTCCGACAAATGTTGGTACAGGATTACGTGCTTCAGTCATGCTTCATTTACCGGGCTTAGTTATGACCCAGCAAATGCGCCACTTAATTCCTTCAATAAATCAGTTAGGTTTAGTTGTTAGAGGGATTTATGGGGAAGGTAGTGAAGCTTTGGGTAATATTTTCCAAATATCGAACCAGATTACACTTGGCAAGTCGGAGGAGGATATTATTCTTGACTTAACGAATGTCGTTGAACAAATCGTTAACCAAGAAAGATCTGCGAGGGAAGCAGTAGTGAAAACATCAGGTATTCAATTGGAGGATAAAGTTTATCGTTCACTTGGTGTATTAAAGAATAGCCGTATTATTGAGACGAAAGAAGCCGCACAATGTTTATCAGATGTACGGTTAGGAATTGATTTAGGTTACATCCAGAATATATCGAGAAATATATTGAATGAATTAATGATACTCACGCAACCAGGGTTTTTACAACAATATGCAGGAGGACAATTAAGACCGTTTGAAAGGGATGTTAGACGGGCGACATTAATACGTGAACGTCTCCAATTAGAAATTAATAAATAATATAAGGGGGTAAATCCATGTTATTTGGACGTTTTACAGAAAGAGCTCAAAAAGTATTAGCACTGTCACAAGAAGAGGCTATTCGTTTAAAACATGTCAATGTTGGTACAGAACATATTTTATTAGGTTTGGTTAGGGAAGGAGAAGGAATTGCGGCAAAAGCATTGTTTGCAATTGGACTTACTCCTGAAAAAATTCAAAATGAAGTTGAAAATTTAATTGGTGTCGGAAAAGAATTATCACAAACACCACAATATACACCGAGGGCAAAAAAGGTTATTGAATTATCGATGGATGAAGCAAGAAAATTAGGCCACTCTTATGTTGGTACGGAGCATATTCTACTTGGTTTAATAAGAGAAGGAGAAGGAGTAGCCGCACGTGTACTTAGCAATCTTGGGGTAAGTTTAAATAAGGCACGACAACAAGTTTTACAATTACTAGGCAATAGTGACTCTGGAGTTTCTAATGGATCAGCATCTAATGTGAATACGCCAACTCTAGATAGTCTAGCTAGAGATCTAACTCAAGTAGCAAGAGATGGAAATTTAGATCCCGTCATTGGTAGAAGTAAGGAAATTCAGCGAGTAATTGAAGTATTAAGTAGACGGACAAAAAATAACCCGGTTTTAATCGGTGAACCTGGTGTAGGGAAAACAGCGATAGCAGAAGGGTTAGCACAACAAATTGTTAATAATGAAGTCCCAGAAATATTACGAAATAAACGAGTAATGACATTAGATATGGGAACGGTTGTAGCTGGAACAAAATATCGTGGTGAGTTTGAGGATCGTCTAAAGAAAGTAATGGATGAAATACGCCAAGCTGGTAACATCATTCTATTTATCGATGAATTACACACATTAATCGGTGCTGGGGGAGCGGAAGGAGCAATTGATGCGTCCAATATTTTAAAACCATCACTCGCACGCGGTGAATTACAATGTATTGGTGCAACAACTTTAGATGAATACCGGAAATATATTGAAAAAGATGCAGCACTTGAACGGAGATTCCAACCGATTATGGTTGACGAGCCAACAGTTGAAGAATCTATCCAAATTTTAAAAGGATTACGGGATCGTTATGAAGCTCACCACCGAGTAGCAATTTCAGATGAGGCTATAGAAGCGGCTGTTAACTTATCTGACCGCTATATTTCTGATCGCTTTTTACCTGACAAAGCAATCGATGTGATTGATGAGGCTGGCTCAAAAGTACGCCTTCGTAGTTTCACAACACCGCCAAATTTAAAAGAATTAGAAGTAAAATTAGACGAGGTCCGGAAAGAAAAGGATGCGGCTGTACAAAGCCAGGAATTTGAAAAGGCAGCTTCATTAAGAGATATGGAACAAAGGCTTCGTGAACAACTTGAAGAGACGAAAAAGAGTTGGAAGGAAAAACAAGGAAAAGAAAATAGTCAAGTTACTGTAGAAGATGTTGCTAGTGTTGTTTCTAGCTGGACAGGAGTTCCTGTTTCGAAAATAGCCCAAACGGAAACGGAAAAACTGCTCAAGCTTGAAGAAATTCTTCATAACCGGGTCGTCGGTCAAGCAGAGGCTGTTAAGGCAATTGCAAAGGCAGTTAGAAGAGCGAGGGCTGGATTGAAAGATCCGAAACGTCCAATTGGTTCATTTATTTTCTTAGGACCAACAGGTGTAGGGAAAACAGAATTAGCCCGCGCCCTTGCTGAAGCGATGTTTGGTGATGAAGATGCGATGATACGAATTGATATGAGTGAATATATGGAGAAACACTCAACGTCAAGATTAGTTGGTTCTCCTCCAGGATATGTCGGATATGACGAAGGTGGTCAATTAACTGAAAAAGTGAGAAGAAAACCATATTCAGTTGTATTGCTCGATGAAATTGAAAAGGCGCACCCAGATGTGTTCAATATTTTATTACAAGTGTTAGAAGACGGTCGTTTAACAGACTCAAAAGGAAGAACAGTGGACTTCCGGAATACTGTATTAATTATGACATCAAATATTGGTGCAGAATCATTAAAACGAAACAAGTATGTTGGATTTAGTGTTCAAGATGGTGAGCAAGATTATAAAGATATGAAAAATCGAGTGATGGATGAATTGAAAAAGGCTTTCCGACCGGAGTTTTTAAACCGGATTGATGAGTTTATTGTTTTCCATTCACTAGAGAAAGAACATTTAAGAAATATTGTTGGATTATTGCTGGGGTCTTTAACAAAACAATTAAAAGAACAAAATATTGAACTAACGATGACGGATGGAGCAAAAGATAAACTTACTGAAGAAGGATTTGACCCTGAATATGGCGCAAGACCACTTCGGAGAGCCATTCAGAAACATGTAGAAGATTTATTATCGGAAGAGCTATTAAAAGGCAATATTAAGCCAGGACAACATATTACAGTAGATGTCGAGAATGGGGAATTTAAAGTAAAAACAAATGTATTGTCCTAAATAAATTTTCATATGCCCTATAGTAAATATTAAAAGAGTAAGAAGAGGCAACTTTCCTAAAAAACAACTTTAGTAGGGTTGCCTCGTTATTATATCTATGGGAAAATTAAATAGTCGATAAACATACAAATGTTTTTCACATATAGAGGAGAATTTTATGGCTAAAGTAAAAACAAAATTCACTTGCCATTCTTGTGGCTATGAATCGCCAAAATGGTTAGGTCGCTGCCCAAGTTGCAATCAGTGGAATACGTTTGTGGAAGAAATCAAGGAGGTAAAGGGAAATAGACGTGCCGTGTTTTCTCATTCCTCATCCATACAAACAGAACGAAAGGCAGTACCAATTAATTCAGTTGAGTCAAAAGAGGAAACAAGAACTTACACTAATTCTAAAGAACTAAACCGCGTGTTAGGGGGAGGAATTGTATCCGGTTCCCTCGTATTAATCGGTGGTGACCCTGGTATCGGGAAGTCCACTTTATTATTACAAGTTTCTAACCAATTGGCTAACAAGGGGTTAAAGGTCCTCTATATCTCTGGTGAAGAATCAGTAAAACAAACAAAACTACGAGCAGACCGTTTAGGTGCATTGTCTAGTAACTTATTTGTTTTATCAGAAACAGACTTACAATTAATTGACCATACAATACAGGAAATAAAGCCAGATTTTGCCGTTATTGACTCTATTCAAACAATCTATCATCCGGATGTAACATCAGCACCTGGGTCCGTTTCACAAGTTAGAGAATGTACAAGTGAAATGATGCGGATAGCTAAAACGAGTGGGATTCCCATTTTTATTGTTGGACATGTGACGAAAGAGGGGGCAATCGCAGGACCACGTTTATTGGAACATATGGTTGATACGGTTTTATATTTTGAAGGAGAACGCCATCATACGTTTCGAATTTTGCGTGCTGTAAAAAACCGCTTTGGATCTACAAATGAGATCGGTATTTTTGAAATGAAAGAAGAAGGCTTAATTGATGTAGCAAATCCTTCTGAAATTTTTTTAGAGGAACGTTCAATGGGTTCCTCAGGTTCTACGGTTGTTGCTTCGATGGAAGGAACAAGACCAATTTTAGTAGAAATCCAATCATTAGTGTCACCAACCACTTTCGGTAACCCACGAAGAATGGCAACAGGGATTGACCATAATCGTGTGTCATTATTAATGGCTGTCTTAGAAAAGCGTGTTGGCATGTTATTACAAAATCAAGATGCTTATTTAAAAGCAGCAGGTGGAGTTAAATTAGATGAACCAGCAATAGATTTAGCAATAGCACTAAGTATCGCTTCAAGTTTTAAAGATAAACCGACGCGTGCAACAGATTGCTTTATTGGTGAAGTTGGATTAACTGGTGAGATTAGACGAGTATCGCGTATTGAACAAAGAGTTCGAGAAGCGGGAAAGTTAGGTTTCAATCGAATTATCATACCAAAAAATAATATGAATGGATTAGAAAATGTACAATCGATACAAATTATTGGCGTTAGCACAATCAAAGAAGCACTCAAGGTTGCATTTGAGTAAATCATTGAAAAATAAAAGGAATCGATTGTTTTGCTAATAAAAACATAAAATAAATATATAATTTTGCGTTTCAAAAAATTGTAATTGTTTATAATGAATATGAGGAGGTGAATAAATGCTAACACGAATTGTACAAATTTGCTTTCTACTTGTTGGCGGAACGTTAGGTGTCCTATTTTTGCCCTTTTTATATAGCGTGGTAAATTTAGATCAAGTTGCTATTATCGATAATCCTTATGTTTCTGCAATTTTAGGCGCCATCATCTTTTATCTTATTACCTTTTGGGCCGTTAAATATGTGATTAATTTTATTAAGTGGATAGAAGAAACTTTAATTAAAGCCCCTATTTTAGACTTGTTATTTGGAACGATTGGCCTTGTGCTTGGTTTAATTATTGCCTTCTTTTTAGGATCTGCTTTAAGTACTTTTCTTTTTCCTGTCCTTAATGAAATAGCACCAATTATTTTAACGTTATTATTTGGATATTTAGGGTTCCAAGTAGGGTTTAAAAAGAGAGATGAAATGCTGAACGTTTTTCAAAACAGGGGAGCAAAGAAAAAAATACCAGAAGATGGTTTACAGAAAAACATTGGCCAACTGAAAATATTGGACACAAGCGTCATTATTGATGGCCGTATTGCGGATATTTGTCAAACAGGATTTTTGGAAGGAATTATTGTTATTCCTCAATTTGTTTTAGAAGAACTACAACATATTGCAGATTCTTCGGATGTGTTAAAACGAAACCGTGGAAGAAGAGGCTTAGATATTCTCAATAAAATTCAAAAGGAGCTACCAATCAAGGTAGAAATTTATGAAGGTGATTTTGAGGATATTCAAGAGGTTGATAGCAAATTAGTGAAGCTTGCAAAATTAACAAATGGAACGGTTGTTACGAATGATTACAATTTAAATAAAGTATGTGAACTACAACAAGTACATGTACTAAATATTAATGATTTAGCTAATGCAGTGAAACCTGTTGTCCTTCCAGGTGAAGAAATGGTTGTGCAAGTAATAAAGGACGGTAAAGAGCATAACCAAGGAATTGCCTATTTAGATGATGGAACGATGATTGTTGTAGAAGATGGGCGTAATCATATTGGTAAAACGATAAATGTAATAGTAACGAGCGTTCTACAAACATCCGCTGGCCGAATGATTTTTGCAAAACCGAAAGTATTAGAGAAAGCATTATAGTTTTTAGGGAGATCATATTTGAAATACGGTCTCCCTTATTTTAATATAAAAATAAATAGTATAACCTAAGGGAAGTTGAACAATGGAATATCATGTAATTATCCCGGCAGCTGGTATGGGGAAACGAATGGGTGCAGATAAAAATAAGTTGCTTGTTGAAATTGAAGGAGCTCCAATTATAATACATACATTATCCGTATTTGAACAAGACGAATGGTGTAAGTCTATTACACTTGTTGTTAACAAGCACGATCAAAAAGAAGTGAATCAGCTAGTTAGCAAATATAACTTAATGAAAGTAGCGAATGTTGTAGAAGGTGGAAAAGAGAGACAGGAGAGTGTCTTTAAAGGTCTTGAACAGATTGAAGGGGAATCAATTATATTAATCCACGACGGAGCAAGACCATTTGTAAAACAACATTTTGTTCACCAGCTCGTTGAAAAAGCCGCAAGTAAGGGAGCGGCAATTCTTGCGGTACCTGTTAAAGATACGATAAAAAAAGTGAATAATCATTTAGTTGAGGAAACCATTAATCGGGCCACGCTTATGTCGATACAAACACCGCAAGCTTTTCAACTTTCTCTTATAAAAGAGGCTCATAGACAGGCTCATCAAGATGGTTTTATAGGTACAGATGATGCAAGTCTACTGGAGAGAATGGGACGAAAAGTTTATATTGTTGAAGGAGACTATGATAATTTTAAAATTACAACACCTGAAGACTTACACTTTGCAAAGGCGATTATTAAAAAAAGAAATAGGTAGTTTTGATTGGAGAGATTGTTTTGTTACGTATTGGACAAGGATATGATGTCCATCAACTAGTAGTTAATAGACCGCTAATTGTTGGTGGCATTGAAATCCCATATGAAAAGGGATTGTTAGGGCACTCAGATGCAGATGTTTTATTACATGCAATAACGGATGCTTGTCTTGGAGCGGTTGGACTTGTGGATATTGGTACACATTTCCCGGATAATGATAATGCTTACAAAGGCGTAGATTCAGCACTGTTATTAAAGCAAGCGTGGGAACTGGTGAAACAAAAAGGCTATAATCTTGTAAATATGGACTGTACAATTATTGCCCAAAAGCCAAAAATGGCCCCGTATATCCCGTTGATGAAAGCGAGAATAGCTCAAATTATTCAGGTTGAAGAGGATCAAATTAATGTAAAAGCAACAACGACGGAAAAGCTTGGTTTTACAGGAAGAGAAGAAGGAATTGCATCACTTGCAGTTGTTTTATTAGAATCAAATAAAAAATAATTGATGATTAATGACATTCAATCTTCTTTTTAGTGTAAAATAAAAAGCGTTAACTAAACAAATTGTATCTATTAATGGAGGTAATTTTAATATGAGTGACATACGTGTTCGCTATGCTCCGAGCCCAACAGGTCATTTACATATCGGAAATGCAAGAACTGCTCTTTTTAATTATTTATTTGCTCGTAATCAAAACGGGAAATTCATTATCCGAATTGAAGATACGGACCAAAAGCGAAATATTGCTGGCGGAGAGGAAAGCCAGTTAAAATATCTGAAATGGTTAGGTATGGATTGGGATGAAGGTGTTGATGTTGGAGGAGAATTCGGTCCATATCGGCAAACGGAACGTCTTGATATCTATAAAAAGCACTATAACGATTTATTAGATCGAGGTTTGGCATATAAATGTTACTGTACGGAAGAAGAATTAGAAAAAGAACGTGAGGAACAAATTGCAAATGGACAAGCGCCGCGTTATTCAGGTAAGTGCCGTCATTTGACAAAAGAAGATCAAGAACGATATGAAGCAGAAGGACGTAAGCCAAGCATTCGCTTCCATGTTCCTGAAGGCAAAGTCTATCGTTTTAATGATATCGTTAAAGGTGAAGTTACGTTTGATTCGGAGGATATTGGTGATTTTGTTATTGCAAAAAAGGACGGTATGCCTCTATATAATTTTGCCGTAGCAGTAGATGATCACCTAATGAATATTACTCATGTACTTCGTGGGGATGACCATATTTCTAACACACCAAAACAATTAATGATTTATGAAGCTTTTGGTTGGAAACCACCTACGTTTGGCCATATGACGTTAATTGTTAATGAAAACCATAAAAAACTAAGTAAACGTGATGAATCCATTATTCAATTCATTGAACAATATGAATCCCTTGGATATTTACCTGAAGCATTATTTAATTTCATTGCTCTTTTAGGTTGGTCACCAGTAGGGGAAGAAGAAATATTTTCGCGTGAAGAATTAATTCATATATTTGATCCAGCAAGATTGTCGAAGTCTCCGGCTGTTTTTGACCGACAAAAACTAGTTTGGATGAACAATCAATATATGAAAAAGTTACCAGTTGAAAGAGTGATTGAACTAGCACTTCCACATTTAATTAGTGCAGGAAGAGTATCGGAGAATCCAACAGATAAAGAATTAGCTTTTGCTCATAAACTGATTGCTCTTTACCAAGAACAGATGAGTTATGGTGCAGAAATTGTGTCTTTATCCGAGCTATTCTTTAAAGATGAACTTCATTATGATGAACAAGGAAAAGCTATCTTAGGAGAAGAACAAGTACCAGAAGTGTTGCAAGCATTTATCCAAGAACTTGAGCAATTAGAGAATTTTGAAGCTAGTGAAATTAAAGCTGCTATTAAACGAGTTCAAAAGTTAACTGGCCATAAAGGGAAAAAGTTATTCATGCCAATTCGTGTTGCTGTGACAGGACAAGAACATGGACCAGAACTTCCAAATACTGTTGAATTATTAGGCAAAGAAAAGGTAATTAGTCGAATCAGAAATGTTTTAAGTTAACATTTTTGGAAAAATGTAATATAGTAAATATACAAACCTGAAATATTCATGAAAACACATTGATAAGCCATTGAATGCTTGTTTATCAAGTAGCCCAGCTCATTTAGTTATGCATCAAATAAATGAAAAAAGAATCCATTTCTGTTAAGGTTAAATCACCACAAAATAACCACAGAAAGGATTCTTATAATGGCTACTTTATCGCAATTAACACTTGATTTCAATCGTAAAATTAAATTGTCAAATGATGGAGGTTCTCTTTCCTCGGATACGGGTGAACTTCTTTTTAGAGAGTTTGATGAAAAAATAGGATTTTCCAAGACTTTGGAAAACCACTTAAAACTAGATGATCCAAGAGCCTATTACTTTCATTCAAATGAAAACTTATTACGTCAAAAGATCTATCAAATCATTGCTGGATATTATGAAGATGACGCTGCCGATCAATTGACAAGGGATCCTGTTTTTACACAAATTATTGATACACCAGCTCTCGCTTCTCAACCGAGCTTATCTCGTTTTTACACTCGATTTAACCAAGAATCGATTGATCATTTAAATCAAGCGAATCAAGAATTACGTGATAAAATTCATGCTTTTAGAAAATCGCAAGCTCTATTTATTGATTTAGATTCTACCCATTCTGATACGTATGGTAACCAAGAGTC
>NZ_LN868936.1:512151-513149 GCF_001244735.1 Bacillus andreraoultii | reverse complement strand
TCTCTTTCCTCGGATACGGGTGAACTTCTTTTTAGAGAGTTTGATGAAAAAATAGGATTTTCCAAGACTTTGGAAAACCACTTAAAACTAGATGATCCAAGAGCCTATTACTTTCATTCAAGTGAAAACTTATTACGTTAAAAGATCTATCAAATCATTGCTGGATATTATGAAGATGACGCTGCCGATCAATTGACAAGGGGTCCTGTTTTTACAGAAATTATTGATACACCAGCTCTCGCTTCTCAACCGAGCTTATCTCGTTTTTACACTCGATTTAACCAAGAATCGATTGATCATTTAAATCAAGCGAATCAAGAATTACGTGATAAAATTCATGCTTTTAGAAAATCGCAAGCTCTATTTATTGATTTAGATTCTACCCATTCTGATACGTATGGTAACCAAGAGTCATCCTCTTTCAATGCTCATTATGGAACTTTGGGATTTCATCCTTTAGTTGCCTTTGATGGAGCTACTGGCGACTTTTTGAAAGCGAAACTTCGCCCGGGAAACGTCTACACCTCCAATGGTGTGGTCGAATTTATTCAGCCTCTGATTGAACATTACAACGAAACATTCCCGGAAACGAGTTTGTTTCTTCGTGGGGACAGTGGATTTGCCGTGCCTGCCCTGTATGAACTGTGTGAGAGAGAATCGGTTTATTACGTTATTCGTTTAAAATCAAATGCACAATTAAAAAGTCTGGCGGAAGAGTATCATCCTACATCTGTACCTGAAGATGTTTCAAAAACAGAACGCTATTTTGAAGAAACCATTTACCAAGCAAAATCTTGGTTGAAACCTAGAAAGGTCATCATTCAATCTGTACGACCTGCGGGTGAACTGTTCTTTACGCATTCCTTTTTTGTCACCAATTTTGAAATCGCTTCTCCAAAAGATATCGTCCAAGCTTATCAAAAAAGAGGAACGATGGAGAATTACATCAAGGAAGCTAAAAATGGTTTTGGTTTCGATCGAATGAATAGCCATTCTTA
>NZ_LN868936.1:468073-510944 GCF_001244735.1 Bacillus andreraoultii | reverse complement strand
AAAAGATCTATCAAATCATTGCTGGATATTATGAAGATGACGCTGCCGATCAATTGACAAGGGATCCTGTTTTTACAGAAATTATTGATACACCAGCTCTCGCTTCTCAACCGAGCTTATCTCGTTTTTACACTCGATTTAACCAAGAATCGATTGATCATTTAAATCAAGCGAATCAAGAATTACGTGATAAAATTCATGCTTTTAGAAAATCGCAAGCTCTATTTATTGATTTAGATTCTACCCATTCTGATACGTATGGTAACCAAGAGTCATCCTCTTTCAATGCTCATTATGGAACTTTGGGATTTCATCCTTTAGTTGCCTTTGATGGAGCTACTGGCGACTTTTTGAAAGCGAAACTTCGCCCGGGAAACGTCTACACCTCCAATGGTGTGGTCGAATTTATTCAGCCTCTGATTGAACATTACAACGAAACATTCCCGGAAACGAGTTTGTTTCTTCGTGGGGACAGTGGATTTGCCGTGCCTGCCCTGTATGAACTGTGTGAGAGAGAATCGGTTTATTACGTTATTCGTTTAAAATCAAATGCACAATTAAAAAGTCTGGCGGAAGAGTATCATCCTACATCTGTACCTGAAGATGTTTCAAAAACAGAACGCTATTTTGAAGAAACCATTTACCAAGCAAAATCTTGGTTGAAACCTAGAAAGGTCATCATTCAATCTGTACGACCTGCGGGTGAACTGTTCTTTACGCATTCCTTTTTTGTCACCAATTTTGAAATCGCTTCTCCAAAAGATATCGTCCAAGCTTATCAAAAAAGAGGAACGATGGAGAATTACATCAAGGAAGCTAAAAATGGTTTTGGTTTCGATCGAATGAATAGCCATTCTTATCTTGTTAACGCGGTTAAGATGATATTGTCTCTTCTCGCTTATAACTTAACCAATTGGTTACGGACACTTTGCTTCCCAGAAGGGCAAAAGACGATGCAAATTGACACCATACGTACTCGGATCATCAAAGTAGCCAGTAGACTAGTAAAATCAGGCAGATCCCTTTATTTTAAGTTATCATCTAGCTTCGTTTATCAGAAATTCTTTTGGAACGTACTGGGTCGAATTCAAAAACTCCAGATTGAATAAACTTAAACATTGAGATTGATCTAACTGAAAAAAATATTTTTTTCGGTCAAGGGGGAAGTCTGCCCAAAATCAGACCCATTAAGGAAAAAAACTCAAATAATTGAACTCTAAATTGAGAAACTGTTCCTTTTTACCAAAGGTTCATGAAATTCCGGTTGAACACAGCTAAGATTTGTGAGCTATGAATATTTCAGGACAAAATTACTTTTAAACTAATGTATTCCTTTTCTAAGTTAAATCCAAACAATAATAGATTGTTAAAACGATGACGGGGAGAAGTAAATAATAATTCTTTCACAGAGAGGGTTACAAATGCTGAAAGTAACCTAAAGTAGTTATTATTGAAATGCATCCCGGAGTCCTTTATTGAAATAATTAGAGTAGATAAAGGCGGCTACCTTCCGTTATTAGGAAAAGTTGGGATAGAAGTGGTGAATGTTATACTTTTGTCCAAACAGAGTGGAACCGCGCAAAAATTAGCGTCTCTGTCTGAGTGACAGGGGCGTTTTTTTAATGGCAAAAAATAGGGTGGAGAATAGAGGGTGAGAAGATGTTTAAGCGGATGAAAGAAGATATCGAGGTCGTTTTTGAGCAAGACCCGGCAGCAAGAAGCTATATTGAAGTCCTTTTAACGTACTCTGGTTTACATGCTATTTGGTTTCATCGAATTGCCCACTGGTTGTTTAAGAAGAAACTTTTCTTTTTAGCGAGATGTATATCTCAATTTAGCCGTTTCTTAACGGGAATTGAAATTCATCCTGGAGCAAAAATTGGTAGGCGCTTCTTCATTGATCACGGAATGGGTGTTGTAATTGGGGAAACATGTGAGATTGGCGATAATGTGACCATTTACCAAGGTGTGACTCTTGGTGGTACGGGGAAAGAGAAAGGAAAGAGACACCCAACAATAAAAGATAATGTTCTTGTCGCGACAGGAGCAAAAGTTCTTGGTTCAATAACTGTGGGCGAAAATTCAAAAGTTGGAGCGGGTTCAGTCGTATTAAAAGATGTCCCTCCAAACGCAACAGTCGTTGGTATACCAGGTAGGGTGGTCATTCAAGATGGAGTAAAAATCAAAAAGGACTTGAATCATACGGATTTACCGGATCCAGTAGCTGATATATGTAAATCGATGCAATTGCAAATAAATGAATTGAAAGATGAAATTGAACAATTAAAGAAAGATAGGAGTTTGGAAAATGTCCATTCAAATCTATAATACATTGACACAGAGAAAAGAAGTATTTAAACCGATTGAAGATGGCAAAGTAAAAATGTATGTATGTGGTCCAACCGTCTATAATTATATTCATATTGGGAATGCGAGGCCAGCTATCGTTTTTGATACAGTACGTCGTTACCTTGAGTTTCGCGGTTACGAAGTGAATTATGTTTCAAATTTTACGGATGTTGATGACAAAATTATTAAGACTGCAAATGAAAATGGTGAAGATGTATTTTCTTTAGCTAACCGCTTTATTGATGCTTATTTTGAAGATGTATCTGCCCTCGGATGCATGGATGCAACCCATCATCCAAGGGTGACAGAAAATATGCAAACAATTATTGACTTTATTAATGAATTAGTGAAAAAAGACTATGCTTATGAATCGGATGGAGACGTATATTTCCGAACTAAAAAATTTAAAGAGTATGGTAAATTATCGCATCAATCGATTGATGATTTAAGACTAGGAACAAGAATTGAAGTGGGAGAGAAAAAGCATGACCCGCTCGACTTTGCCCTTTGGAAAGCGGCAAAACCAGGGGAAGTAAGTTGGGAAAGCCCATGGGGGAACGGTAGACCTGGATGGCATATCGAGTGCTCTGCAATGGCTCGGGAATATTTAGGAGATACGATTGACATCCATGCTGGAGGACAAGATTTATCCTTCCCACACCATGAAAATGAAATTGCCCAATCTGAAAGTTTAACTGGAAAACCGTTTGCTAATTATTGGATGCATAATGGCTATATTAATATTGATAATGAAAAGATGTCTAAGTCGTTAGGAAATTTTGTTTTAGTTCATGAGATTATTAAAAAGCATGATCCAAATGTATTACGTTATTTTATGTTATCCGTTCATTATCGCCATCCGATTAATTTTAGTGAAGAACTAATGAATAATGCAAAGGCTGGCCTTGAACGGTTACAAACATCTTATAAAAATTTAAAACATCGTCTTGATGTAAGTGCAAATCTAGCTGATCATGATCAAAAATGGTTGGACGAAATAAGTAAATATAACGAGCAATTTGTAACGGAAATGGATGATGATTTCAACACAGCAAATGCAATTTCTATCCTTTTTGAATTGTCGAAATCAGCAAACTATTACTTAATGGAACAAAACACTTCAACCAAGGTGATTGAAGCATATATTCAATCTTTTGAGCAGTTTTTCAATGTTCTAGGGCTTTCTTTAGAAAAAGATGAGTTGCTAGATGAAGAAATTGAACAACTAATTACGAAAAGAAACAAAGCGAGGGAAAATCGCGATTTCCAAACTTCGGATGAAATTCGTGATCAATTAAAAGCAATGAATATTATTTTAGAAGATACACCTCATGGAACGCGTTGGAAAAGGGGTTAATGCATGTTAATTAATGAATTTGTAAAGGACCCAAAAACGTTAAATAGTTTAGCCCTTGCCTATATTGGTGATGCCGTATATGAAGTATATGTTCGGCGTCACCTGTTAAAAAAGGGTGAAGTAAAGCCAAACTTATTGCAAAAAAAGGCCACTCAGTACGTCTCAGCAAAAGCGCAAAATGCTGTAATTCACGCATTTTTAGAAGAAGAGTTATTGACAGAAGAGGAAGTTAATGTTGTAAAAAGGGGTAGAAATGCAAAGAGCCATACATCACCAAAAAATACAGACATACAAACATATCGCTATAGTACGGCCTTTGAGGCGCTAATCGGTTATCTGTTCTTATCACAAAATTACGAACGATTAGAAGAACTAATTCAAATGGCCTTATTAAAAGCAGAAGAAAGATGGGGTGATCATCATGGATAATTATATTACTGGGAAAAATCCAGTATTAGAAGCAATTAAATCGAGTCGAGAAATAAATAAAATTTGGATTGGTGAAGGTTCTCAAAGAGGCGCTATGCAGCCAATCATAAAAGCAGCAAAGGAAAATGGAATTATCGTTCAGTTTGTACCAAAGAAAAAACTAGATGAAATGGTCGAAGGAAATCACCAAGGCGTTGTCGCACAGGTTGCGGCTTATCAATATTATGAACTCGATGAACTATTCAAACGGGCTGAATCTCGGGGAGAAGATCCATTTTTTCTAATCTTGGATGAGATTGAAGACCCACATAATTTAGGTTCAATTATGAGAACAGCGGATGCAAGTGGTGTTCATGGTATAATTATACCGAAACGACGATCTGTTGGCCTAACAACAACAGTTGCCAAAGCATCAACTGGTGCTATTGAGCATGTTCCTGTTGTTCGGGTAACAAATATTGCAAGAACAATTGATGAACTTAAAGAAAAAGGTGTCTGGATTGCGGGAACAGATGCATTAGGAAAAATGGATTATCGAGAAATAGACGGATCATTACCAATTGCATTAATTATCGGTAGTGAAGGAAAGGGAATAAGCCGGTTACATAAAGAAAAATGTGATTTTCTATTACAACTGCCAATGAAGGGGCATGTTACATCATTAAATGCATCAGTCGCAGCTGCACTTCTAATGTATGAAATTTATCGTAAACGATCTCCGTTAAGGTAATAAAATGGACATACTCATTGTTGATGGCTATAACATGATTGGAGCATGGCCTGAATTACAAAAATTAAAGAATAGTGATTTTGCAGCTGCCCGTGACTTATTAATAGAAAAAATGGCCGAGTATCAGGGGTATACAGGTACAAAGGTTATTGTGGTTTTTGACGCTTATATCGCTAAAGGGATAGAACAAAAATATAAAAATTATAACGTAGATGTGATATACACAAAAGAAAAGGAAACGGCAGATGAAAAAATAGAAAAATTAGCGACACAATTAACAAATCGCACAACGAAAGTATTTGTTGCAACATCAGACTATGCAGAACAGTGGCAAATCTTCGGACAAGGGGCATTTCGAAAATCAGCGAGAGAATTATACAATGAAATAAACGATATTGAAAAGGGTATTAATCAAAATATGAAAGAAATCAAACATGGACAACCAGTTTCAAAGATTCCCTTATCAAAGGAGGTTCTGGATTTTTTTGAAAAATTCAGAAGAGGGGAAGGAAGCTAGTTGACGCTTTAAATTTAGCTAATGTATAATGTACCTAACAATCGCAACAAGGGGTCGGGGTGATTTTCGTTGAGGGAAAACAAAAGTATAAACGACAGCAATCATTATGTACACCTAGAAGATGAACAACTGATTGAACTCGTTCACCAAGGAGATAGTGAGGCACTTGACTATTTAATTCATAAATACCGTCAGTTTGTTCGCGCAAAAGCAAGATCATACTTTTTAATAGGTGCGGATAGAGAAGATATTGTTCAAGAAGGTATGATAGGCTTGTTTAAAGCAATTCGCGATTATAAAGATGATAAAATGGCATCTTTTAAAGCGTTTGCTGAACTATGCATTACACGACAAATTATAACAGCAATAAAGACGGCAACACGACAAAAACATATTCCCCTCAATTCATATATTTCATTGGACAAGCCTGTTTATGATGAGGAGTCAGATCGGACACTAATGGATATGTTAAAGGGTTCAAAATCATTAGACCCTGAAGAATTAATAATAAACCAAGAAGAATTTGATCACATTGAAGTAAAGATGACCGAATTACTTAGTGATTTAGAGCGGGAAGTACTTTCTTTGTATTTAGACGGGCAATCTTATCAAGAAATTTCCGAAATGTTAAATCGCCATGTAAAGTCTATTGATAACGCCCTTCAACGTGTGAAAAGAAAACTCGAGAAGTATATAGAATCAAAGGAAATCACATTAAAGGAATTGAATTAATAATCATATTTTAGGTTTACGATATGGCTTTTTGATATGACTAGTTAGGGATATTGACCTAAGAAGTGATTGACATGATAATCGTTTACATGTTAAAGTTTCTTAGATGGATTAGTTAAAATTTAAATAACGTTGGTGTGATCATATGCCGAAAAAAATTGTATTAGCTTGTTCTGTTTGTGGATGTAGAAACTATAAGACGACTGAATCGAATGACAGTAAACAAGTCCGCTTAGAACTAAAAAAGTATTGTCCAAACTGCCAAATGCATACGGTCCATCGACAAGCATAAATCGAGTAATTATCCCGTTTTTTGGAGGTTTGACATGCAAAAGATTAGCAAGTTTTTCCGAAACGTTACTGAAGAAATGCGAAAAGTTAGATGGCCGCACCGGAAAGAGTTAACAAAGTATACGATTACGGTAATAACTACTTTGTTATTTTTTACCTTATTTTTCACATTAGTGGATCTTGGTATAACACAAATTATCGAGTTATTCCTATAATTATGTGAATAAGAAGTTCATCCTTTGTTATAATGGTAATGAACAATGCAAAAACCCGGTTGTCGGGTTTTTTCGTTATCTATACAGTTATTCTACTTTAATCTAGGGAGGGAAGGACGATTTAGTCCTCTTTAATGGAAAAAAATTGGTATGTAGTCCATACGTATTCAGGTTATGAAAATAAAGTTAAAACAAACTTAGAAAAACGAGTTGAATCAATGGCAATGCAAGATAAAATATTCCGAGTGATTGTACCTGAGGAAGAAGAAACAGAAATTAAAAATGGTAAGTCTAAAGTTGTTAAAAAGAAAGTGTTCCCAGGATACGTACTAGTTGAATTAATCATGACGGACGATTCATGGTACGTAGTGAGAAATACACCTGGAGTAACAGGATTTGTCGGTTCAACAGGTTCTGGTTCCAAACCAACACCACTATTACCTGAGGAAGTTCACACATTATTAAAACGAATGGGTATTGATGAAAAACGTGTAGAGGTTGATGTGGAAATTGGGGAGTCGGTGAAGGTCGTTGAAGGACCGTTTACGAACTTTACTGGAAATGTAGAAGAAATTGATCGAGATAAAGCAAAGGTAAAAGTTTTGGTAAATATGTTCGGTCGAGATACACCTGTAGAATTAGATTTTTCTCAAATTGAAAAAATATAATATATGAATAACTTGAAAAACTCGTGAGAATTTGGTACTATTTTTAAGTCGGTATGTCTCTTAGTGAGATTGACAATGGTTTAGCACTATTGTAATATATATGCTATGTATTTGAGTGGGAGGGTTTAACCCAATTACCACATCACGGACTTAAGGAGGTGTGTCTCGTGGCTAAAAAAGTCATCAAATTAGTTAAACTACAAATTCCAGCAGGTAAAGCGAATCCTGCGCCACCAGTCGGTCCTGCATTAGGTCAAGCTGGCGTTAACATTATGGGATTTTGTAAAGAATTCAACGCTCGTACAGCTGATCAAGCTGGTTTGATTATACCGGTAGAAATTACAGTTTATGAAGATCGTTCATTTACTTTTATTACTAAAACACCACCTGCAGCAGTTCTACTTAAAAAAGCAGCTGGTATTGAATCAGGATCCGGTGAACCAAACCGTAATAAAGTTGCAACAGTTAAACGTGATAAAGTGCGTGAAATTGCTGAAACAAAAATGCCTGATTTAAATGCGGCTAGTGTAGAAGCGGCCATGAAAATGGTTGAAGGTACTGCACGCAGTATGGGTATAACGATTGAAGATTAATTGTTCTTTTTGAGAGGTTGCGGCGTTTTGTATGACAAATATTTAGTCGCAACCTCTATTCGTGGGAGGTCCCAACCGTTAAAACCACAATTAAGGAGGATTATTATGGCTAAAAGAGGTAAAAAATATATCGAAGCTGTTAAGTTAATTGACCGTTCAACAGCTTATGAGGGAAAAGAAGCTATAGAATTATTGAAGAAAACAAATTATGTAAATTTTGATGCATCTGTAGAAGTTGCATTTCGTTTAGGCGTAGATCCTAGAAAAAATGACCAACAAATTCGTGGTGCTGTCGTTTTACCAAATGGTACAGGTAAAACTCAACGTGTACTTGTATTTGCTAAAGGTGAAAAAGCAAAAGAAGCAGAAGCAGCTGGTGCTGACTATGTAGGTGACGCAGATTACGTTCATAAAATCCAACAAGGTTGGTTAGAATTTGATGTGATCGTTGCTACACCTGATATGATGGCTGAAGTTGGTAAATTAGGTCGTATCTTAGGACCTAAAGGTTTAATGCCAAACCCTAAGACAGGTACAGTTACATTTGATGTTGCTCGTGCGATTAACGAAATTAAAGCTGGTAAAGTTGAATATCGTGTAGATAAAGCAGGGAATGTTCACGTTCCTATCGGTAAAATCTCATTTGATAATGAAAAACTTTACGAAAACTTAGCTACAATGGTAGAAACAATTAATAAAGTGAAACCTGCCGCTGCTAAAGGAACATACTTGAAAAATGTAACAATTAGCTCAACAATGGGACCTGGAATTAAAGTTGATCCAACTTCATTTTAATAAGTTCTTGACATTTGAAATATAGATATGATATTATTTCATTCGTTAGTTAAATAAACATTTATACCGTAGACAGTAGGTGCTAATGTCTTTAGCTTAATTTCCTGCCGAGGTAAAAACATAGAATGTAGTAAATTACTATTAAATAGTGATTTGTTTAAAATGCTATGTAAACCTCCTTGTCTACTAGATAAGGAGGTTTTTTGGTAGATGACCGGTATAGATGTTCATCATCAATTAGGAGGTGTAGGTATGTCTAGTGTTCTTGAACAAAAGAAACAAATCGTTGACGAAATTACTGGTAAATTCAAAAACAGTGTATCAACAATTGTTGTTGATTACCGAGGGCTAAATGTTGCTGAAGTAACAGAACTTCGTAAACAACTTCGTGAAGCTGGCGTAGAATTTAAAGTTTATAAAAACTCATTAACTCGCAGAGCTGCTGAAGCTGCTGAGTTGAATGGCTTAACAGATGTTCTTACAGGACCAAATGCAGTTGCATTCAGTACGGACGATGTGATTGCTCCTGCAAAAATTTTAAATGACTTTGCTAAAAACCATGAAGCATTGGAAATCAAAGCGGGTGTCATCGAAGGTAATGTATCAACTGTTGAAGAAATTAAAGCTCTTGCAGAACTACCTTCAAGAGAAGGCTTGCTTTCTATGTTGCTTAGCGTTCTTCAAGCTCCAATTCGCAACTTTGCTCTTGCTACAAAAGCAGTTGCTGATCAAAAAGAAGAACAAGGTGCTTAAATTTAGCTAGTTAAATATTGAAATCTAATTGCGACACAAAAATATATATTATAAATTAGGAGGAAAAACTAATGACTAAAGAACAAATCATTGAAGCTGTTAAAAATATGACAGTTTTAGAATTAAATGACTTAGTAAAAGCAATTGAAGAAGAATTTGGTGTAACTGCTGCTGCTCCTGTAGCTGTAGCTGGTGGCGCTGTTGCAGGTGCTGCTGCTGAAGAAAAAACTGAATTTGATGTAGTTTTAACTGAAGCAGGTGCACAAAAAATTAAAGTTATTAAAGTTGTTCGTGAAATCACTGGACTTGGACTTAAAGAAGCAAAAGAACTTGTTGACAATACTCCAAAACCAGTTAAAGAAGGTGCTTCTAAAGAAGAAGCTGAAGAAATTAAAGCAAAACTTGAAGAAGTTGGAGCTGGCGTTGAAGTTAAATAATTTAACTTCTTTGCAATTTTGCATGACTTCGATATAAAAAGCTCGCTATAGTAAGCGAGCTTTTTTTAAAATCTAAAGTTTAACTAAAAAAAGCAAATCCACAAATTCAATCATCCTACCAAATAGACTTGTGAAGAGGTGATGACCATGGCTGATCATTATTATACCCGTAAACCAACTATTGCTAGTGAGCCAATCTATTGGTCTTATCAACTTAAGGGTAGTACCTTTAATTTTAAAACAGATCGTGGAGTATTTTCTAAAGGTGAAGTAGACTACGGTTCAAGGTTACTAATTAGTTTTTTTGAGCTACCCGAAATTGAAGGACCAATTTTAGATGTAGGTTGTGGTTATGGCCCCATTGGGCTCGCGTTAGCCCGTTCATTTCCTAATAGATCTGTACATATGATAGACATTAATGAAAGAGCATTACAATTGGCAAAGGAAAATGCCGAAAATAATAGAATTAAAAACATTAATATATATGAAAGTGACGGTTATGAAGGAGTTACTGAAAATAACTTTGCAGCAATCGTAACGAATCCGCCAATTCGAGCAGGAAAAAAAGTTGTTATGGATATAATCGCAAACAGTGTTAATCATTTGCGAGATAGCGGTGAATTGTGGGTGGTTATTCAAAAAAAGCAAGGAGCACCATCAGTTAAAAAAAGATTGGAAGAAATATATTCAGTTGTAGATGTAGTTAAAAGGGATAAAGGTTACTATATAATTAGAGCAAAAAAGGTTTGACTCTATTGAAAGTTTGTGTTAACATAATTTAATGCCAATATGTATTTACCTATTTAACCAAATTTTACATAAATATTTGTATATATTATTGTAAATTAGGCGAAGATAGTATAAATAAAGACTACGTTTTTTTGTGGTTTTCAATGGAAACCCTTTTTATTTTTGTACTTATGTAATAAGAATGTTATTATGGTTTTTGGCAGTTTAAAACGTTGATTTGAGGGGTGAATCAGTTGACAGGTCAACTAGTTCAGTATGGGCGGCACCGCAAGCGGAGAAGCTATGCAAGAATACGTGAAGTTTTAGAATTACCAAATCTCGTCGAAATACAAACTGCATCGTATCAATGGTTTCTAGATGAAGGTTTGCGGGAGATGTTCCAAGATATTTCTCCTATTGAGGATTTCACAGGTAATTTGTCACTAGAGTTCATTGATTATGAGTTAGGTGAACCGAAATACGATGTGGATGAATCGAAAGAACGCGATGTTACATATGCAGCACCTTTAAGAGTGAAAGTGCGTTTAGTTAATAAAGAGACTGGAGAAGTAAAAGACCAAGATGTATTCATGGGTGATTTTCCACTTATGACGGAAACAGGTACCTTTATTATTAATGGTGCTGAACGGGTTATTGTATCTCAGTTAGTTCGTTCTCCTAGTGTCTATTATAATGCAAAAGTTGATAAAAATGGTCGGAGAGGATACAGTGCGACAGTGATTCCAAACCGTGGTGCATGGTTGGAATATGAGACGGACGCAAAAGATGTTGTATACGTTCGTATCGATCGTACACGTAAATTACCAATAACAGTTTTACTAAGAGCATTAGGTTTTGGTTCTGACCAGGAAATTATTGACCTTATTGGTGATAATGAGTACTTACGTAATACGCTTGAAAAAGATAATACAGATAACACAGAAAAGGCACTAATTGAAATATATGAACGACTACGACCAGGTGAACCGCCAACTGTAGAAAATGCGAAGAGCCTTTTAATCTCTCGCTTCTTTGATCCAAAACGCTATGACTTGGCAAGTGTTGGTCGTTATAAAATGAACAAGAAATTGCACATATCTAACCGCTTATTCGGTCAAACATTAGCTGAAACATTAGTTGATTCTGAGACTGGTGAAATTATTGCTGAAGCAGGCACAGTACTAGATCGACGTACGCTTGATCGAATTATGCCTTATGTAGAAAAAGGAATTGGTTTTAAACAATTTAATCCAGTTAGCGGCGTGTTAGAAGATGAAATTTTAATTCAATCTATTAAAGTATATGCTCCAAATGATGATTCGAATAAAGAAATTAATATCATTGGAAATGCGAATATCACTGAACAGGTGAAGCATATTACTCCAGCTGATATTATTTCATCGATTAGTTACTTCTTTAATCTACTTCATCAAGTAGGACGCACAGATGATATTGACCATCTTGGAAATCGTCGTTTACGTTCTGTTGGTGAATTATTACAAAATCAATTTCGTATTGGCTTATCTAGGATGGAACGTGTTGTTCGCGAAAGAATGTCCATTCAAGATACAAACACCATTACACCACAACAATTAATTAATATTCGTCCAGTTATTGCGGCAATTAAAGAATTCTTTGGTAGTTCACAGTTGTCTCAATTTATGGACCAAACAAACCCATTAGCTGAACTTACTCATAAGAGACGTTTATCTGCACTTGGACCAGGTGGATTAACTAGAGAACGGGCAGGGATGGAAGTCCGTGACGTTCACTATTCCCACTATGGAAGAATGTGTCCAATTGAAACTCCAGAAGGTCCAAATATTGGGTTGATAAACTCATTATCTACATTTGCGAAAGTTAATAAGTTTGGATTTATTGAAACACCTTATCGAAAAGTAGATCATGAAACTGGAAAAGTTACAGATGAGATTCATTATATGACAGCCGATGAAGAGGATAACTATGTTGTCGCTCAAGCAAATGCAAAGGTTGATAATGACGGCAATTTCCTTGAAGAAGAAGTGTTTGCGAGATTCCGCGGTGAAAACTTAGTTGTTACTGTTGATCGAGTAGATTTCATGGATGTTTCACCAAAACAAGTAGTATCAGCAGCGACTGCATGTATTCCGTTCTTAGAAAACGATGACTCAAACCGTGCCTTAATGGGAGCAAATATGCAACGGCAAGCTGTTCCATTGTTGGTTCCTGAAGCACCGATTGTTGGTACAGGTATGGAACACGTGAATGCTCGTGATTCAGGTGCAGCGGTTATTTGTAAACATGACGGTATTGTAGAACATGTAGAAGGAAATGAAATCCGTGTTCGTCGTATTATGACAATTGATGGGCAAGAAGTACGTGGAGATATCGACCGCTATAAAGTGCATAAATTTACTCGTTCTAATAATGGAATGTCCTTTAACCAAAGACCGATTGTATCTCAAGGTGATCGTGTGACAAAAGGTGAGATTTTAGCCGATGGTCCTTCGATGGAGAAGGGGGAAATGGCTTTAGGTCGAAATCCACTAGTAGCGTTTATGACTTGGGAAGGTTATAACTACGAAGACGCGATTATCATGAGTGAACGGTTAGTAAAAAATGACGTTTATACTTCTGTTCATATTGAAGAATATGAATCTGAGTCTAGAGATACGAAACTTGGACCAGAAGAAATTACAAGAGATATCCCGAATGTTGGGGAAGATGCTCTCCGCAATTTAGATGAACGTGGAATCATTCGAATTGGTGCAGAAGTAAAAGATGGTGATTTACTTGTAGGGAAAGTTACACCAAAAGGAGTAACTGAACTTACAGCAGAAGAACGTCTTTTACACGCAATCTTTGGTGAAAAGGCGAGAGAAGTTCGTGATACATCGCTACGTGTGCCACATGGTGGTGGAGGAATTGTGCTTGATGTTAAAGTCTTCAATCGAGAAGACGGAGATGAATTACCACCAGGCGTTAATCAATTAGTACGTGTCTATATTGTTCAAAAACGTAAAATCCGTGTTGGAGATAAAATGGCCGGACGTCACGGAAATAAAGGTGTTATTTCACGTATTTTACCTGAAGAAGATATGCCATTTTTACCAGACGGAACACCTGTTGATATCATGTTGAATCCACTTGGTGTACCATCACGGATGAACATTGGGCAAGTCTTGGAATTACATCTAGGTATTGCTGCGAGAACATTAGGCATTCATGTTGCTACACCTGTATTTGATGGAGCGACTGAAGACGATGTTTGGGATACACTGGAAGAGGCAGGTCTTGCACGCGATGGTAAAACAGTCCTATACGATGGTAGAACTGGAGAGCCTTTTGACAATAGAGTTTCAGTCGGTATTATGTATATGATTAAATTAGCCCACATGGTCGATGATAAGCTCCATGCCCGTTCTACTGGACCATATTCACTTGTGACGCAACAGCCTCTTGGAGGTAAAGCGCAATTTGGTGGACAACGGTTCGGTGAAATGGAAGTATGGGCACTTGAAGCATATGGAGCAGCATATACACTTCAAGAAATCTTAACTGTAAAATCAGACGACATTGTCGGTCGGGTTAAAACATACGAAGCAATTGTAAAAGGTGAAAATGTACCAGAACCAGGTGTACCTGAATCATTTAAAGTATTAATGAAGGAATTACAAAGCCTAGGATTAGATGTTAAAATCTTATCCGGAAGTCAACAAGAAATCGACATGAAAGATCTTGAAGACGATGATGATTTTCAACAGGCAGATGCTTTAAATATACAATCGGATAATAATAAAGAATCTGAAAAAGTAGGTGTCACCGAGTAGAAAAAATGAAAAACTCAATACAAACAGATCTCTTTTATATAAATGAGATGGCTGTGTATTGGGTTTTTCTTTCCATCTGGAAATATATTGCAATACGGGATATCCCTTATGAATAGGAGGTCGGCATCTTGCTAGACGTGAACAATTTTGAATATATGAAGATTGGTCTAGCTTCACCAGATAAAATTCGTTCTTGGTCATACGGTGAAGTAAAAAAGCCAGAAACAATTAACTACCGTACATTAAAACCAGAAAAGGATGGACTGTTTTGCGAACGAATCTTTGGTCCTACAAAAGACTGGGAATGTCACTGTGGAAAGTATAAACGTGTACGTTATAAAGGTGTTGTCTGTGATCGTTGTGGTGTCGAAGTCACTCGTTCAAAAGTACGTCGTGAACGAATGGGGCATATTGAGTTAGCAGCACCCGTTTCACATATTTGGTACTTTAAAGGTATACCAAGTAGAATGGGACTTGTACTTGATATGTCACCAAGAGCTCTTGAAGAAGTTATTTACTTTGCATCATACGTTGTAACAGAACCAGGAAATACATCATTAGAGAAAAAACAATTACTATCTGAAAAGGAATATCGTTCTTATCGTGAAAAATATGGGAACAAGTTCCAAGCTGGTATGGGTGCAGAGGCAATCAAAAAGCTCCTACAAGATGTAGATCTTGATAAAGAGAGTACCACACTAAGAGAAGAACTTAAAACAGCTCAAGGACAAAGAAGAACGCGTGCCATTAAACGTTTGGAAGTCATTGAAGCATTTCGTAATTCAGGAAATGAACCGTCATGGATGATTCTTGATGTACTTCCTGTTATTCCACCAGAATTACGCCCTATGGTTCAACTTGATGGTGGTCGTTTTGCAACATCTGACTTAAATGACTTATATCGCCGCGTTATTAATAGAAATAACCGTTTAAAACGTCTGCTTGACCTTGGTGCACCTAGTATTATTGTTCAAAACGAAAAACGGATGCTACAAGAAGCTGTAGACGCATTAATTGATAATGGACGTCGTGGTAGACCAGTTACAGGACCAGGAAACCGTCCGCTAAAATCTCTATCTCATATGTTGAAAGGGAAACAAGGCCGTTTCCGTCAAAACTTACTTGGTAAACGGGTTGACTATTCGGGTCGTTCGGTTATCGTTGTTGGTCCAAACTTAAAAATGTATCAATGTGGACTACCAAAAGAAATGGCAATTGAACTATTCAAACCATTCGTCATGAAGGAATTAGTAGCAAAAGGTTTAGCTCATAACATAAAATCAGCAAAACGTAAAATAGAGCGATTAAGCCCAGAAATTTGGGACGTATTAGAAGAAGTTATTAAAGAACACCCAGTACTGTTAAACCGTGCACCAACTTTACACAGACTTGGTATTCAAGCATTTGAACCTACACTCGTTGAAGGTCGAGCAATTCGCCTGCATCCGTTAGTATGTACTGCGTATAACGCTGACTTTGATGGAGACCAAATGGCTGTCCACGTTCCGTTATCTGCAGAAGCACAAGCAGAAGCGCGTTTACTAATGTTGGCTGCACAAAACATCTTAAATCCGAAAGATGGTAAACCAGTTGTTACTCCATCTCAAGATATGGTATTAGGTAACTATTATTTAACATTGGAAAGAAAAAATGCAGTGGGTGAAGGTTTGATCTTTAAAGATCGTAACGAAGCCCTTATTGCCTATCAAAATGGCTATGTACACTTACACACTAGGGTAGCAGTTCATGCTGGATCTTTAGAAAACCCAACTTTTACAGAAGAACAAAACAAAATGTTACTTCTTACAACGGTTGGTAAATTAATATTTAATGAAATTTTACCAAAATCATTCCCATATATAAATGAACCGACTTCAACAAATTTAGAAGTGGAGACACCAGCTAAATACTTTGTCCACCCTACTGAAAATGTTAAAGAAATCTTTGAGGAGAGAGAGTTAATCACTCCATTTAAGAAAGGGTATTTAGGTAAAATAATTGCTGAAGTATTTAAACGATATAAAATTACTGAAACATCAAAAATGCTTGACCGAATGAAAGATCTCGGTTTTAAATACTCAACAAAAGCTGGCATTACAATCAGTGTGGCCGATATCATTGTGCTTCCACAAAAATATGAAATTTTGGAAGAGGCACAAAAGAAAGTTGATAATGTACAAAAGCAATTTAGGAGAGGGTTAATTACTGAGGATGAACGGTATGATCGCGTCATTTCCATTTGGAGTGCTGCTAAGGATGTCATCCAAAGTAAGCTTATGGAATCACTTGATAACTTTAACCCAATCTTTATGATGAGTGATTCAGGTGCTCGGGGTAATGCTTCCAACTTTACACAGCTCGCTGGAATGCGTGGATTGATGGCAAACCCGGCCGGTCGAATTATCGAGTTACCTATTAAATCAAGTTTCCGTGAAGGTTTAACAGTACAAGAGTACTTCATTTCTACTCACGGTGCCCGTAAAGGTCTTGCAGATACAGCACTTAAGACGGCTGACTCTGGTTATTTAACAAGACGTCTTGTTGATGTTGCTCAGGACGTAATTGTGCGTGAAGAAGACTGTGGTACAGATCGAGGTATTTTAGTTTCTGCTATCATGGAAGGAACAGAAGTCATTGAACCATTAGAAGAACGTCTTGAAGGTCGTTATTCTAGAAAAACAATAAAACATCCAACAACAGGGAAAATTATTGCAAAACAAAACGATTTAATCACTGAAGATATTGCAAAGGAAATTACAAATGCAGGTATTACTTCAGTTTGGATTCGTTCCGCATTTACATGTAATACGAAACATGGTGTATGTAAAAAATGTTATGGTTACAACTTGGCTACTGGACAAGAGGTTGAAGTTGGTGAAGCAGTAGGTATTATTGCTGCACAATCAATCGGTGAACCTGGTACACAGTTAACGATGCGTACATTCCATACAGGTGGAGTTGCCGGAGACGATATTACACAAGGTCTTCCACGGGTTCAAGAGCTATTTGAGGCCCGTAATCCAAAAGGGCAAGCCGTCATTACTGAAATTGATGGTGAAATTACTTCGATTGGTGAAGGTAAAGATCGTCAACAGGAAATTGTTGTATCTGGGCGGATTGAGACACGAACATACAATGCTCCATACACAGCGCGTCTTAAAGTATCAGTAGGAGATATGGTAAAACGTGGTCAAGAACTAACAGAAGGTTCCATCGATCCGAAAGAGTTATTGAAAGTGACAGATGTGCAATCTGTACAACAATACTTACTCCATGAAGTTCAACGCGTATATCGTATGCAAGGTGTTGAAATTGGCGATAAACATATCGAAGTAATGGTTCGTCAAATGTTAAGAAAAGTGCGTGTAATTGATTCTGGTGATACCGATGTTTTACCAGGTACTTTATTGGATATTCATCAATTTACTGAAGCTAATACACAAGCTTTACTTGAAGGGAAAATTCCAGCAACAGGTAAACCAGTACTTCTTGGTATTACAAAAGCGTCACTTGAAACTGATTCGTTCCTATCTGCAGCTTCCTTCCAAGAGACAACAAGAGTTCTTACAGATGCTGCAATTAAAGGTAAACAAGACGAACTTCTTGGATTGAAAGAGAATGTAATTATTGGTAAGCTCGTTCCTGCAGGTACAGGTATGCAAATGTATCGCAAAACGAAATTCAAGAAAGCAACTGAAACTGAAGAACAACCAGTAACTGTTGAACAATAGAGAAATAATCATTTTGGATTGTTAAAAAAGTTATAAGTAACGTGCCTAGTATAAACTTTGGTGATTGTTGAGCCTTAAAGGAGAATAGAGCCTTTGTTACGCCAATCGAGAAAGTAGATATAATAAATATTTACTTTCCGATTAGTCAAAAGTACTAGGCACGTAAAAAAGTTTTCGCAACTTCTTGACTTTTAAAAATGAAGGTGCTAATATACTAAAGGTGCTCCTAATAATCCTGTTACTTTGGAGGATATAAAAATGTCTTATGAAAAAGTAAAACAGGCTAAGAAGATTAAAATAGGAACAAAACAAACAATAAAAGCTCTAAAATCGGGCTCTGTTCATGAAGTAATTATTGCAAGCGATGCAGATCAAAGACTCGTATCAAGTGTGATTAAGCAAGCAGAAGAATATCAGGTGCCAATCACATACGTTGATTCTATGAAAATTCTTGGAAAAGCGTGCGGTATTGATGTGCGTGCTGCAACTGTTGCTATTATGGATTAAATATTACTGTAGTTATCTAACTGACTACAAAATTATTTTTGCCCTAAAATGAATCACCTGGATGTGTGGGCTTAAAAAAGCATGAAGGGAGGAAAAAACATGCCTACAATTAATCAATTAGTTCGTAAACCACGTAAAGCTATAGTTGAAACATCAAAATCACCTGCGTTAAATAAAGGTTATAACTCTTTCAAGAAAGAACAAACAAACCTTGCTTCTCCACAAAAACGCGGTGTATGTACTCGTGTAGGTACAATGACTCCGAAAAAACCAAACTCAGCATTACGTAAATATGCTCGTGTTCGTTTAACAAATGGAATTGAAGTGACTGCTTACATTCCTGGAATCGGACATAATCTACAAGAACACAGCGTTGTGTTAATTCGTGGTGGACGTGTTAAAGACTTACCAGGGGTACGTTATCATATTGTTCGTGGTGCGTTAGATACTGCTGGTGTAGAAAACCGTAAACAAAGTCGTTCTAAATATGGAACAAAACGTCCTAAAGAAAAGAAATAATTTAAAAGAAACCGTAATGTAAAAAGATATAACTATCTTTTGAAGGGAGGAAAAAACATGCCACGTAAAGGTCCTGTTTCAAAAAGAGACGTGTTACCAGATCCGATTTATAATTCGAAACTAGTAACTCGTTTAGTTAATAAAATTATGATTGATGGTAAAAGAGGTAAAGCACAAACTATTTTGTACAGCGCTTTTGATATCATTCGTGAACGTACTGGTAAAGACCCAATGGAAGTATTCGAACAAGCATTAAAAAACATTATGCCAGTATTAGAAGTAAGAGCGCGTCGTGTGGGTGGTGCTAACTACCAAGTACCAGTAGAAGTGCGTCCAGACCGTCGTACAACACTTGGTCTACGTTGGTTAGTTAACTATGCACGTCTACGCGGTGAAAAAACAATGGAAGAACGTTTAGCAAATGAAATTTTAGATGCAGCTAACAATACGGGTGCTTCTGTTAAGAAACGTGAAGATACTCATAAAATGGCTGAAGCAAACAAAGCGTTTGCCCACTATCGTTGGTAATATGCTTCTTCTAACTTATTAATCAATTTAAAACAAAAACCTTAATAATTCTAACAAGGAAGGAGAAATAGGGATGCCGAGAGAGTTCTCCTTAGAAAACACTCGTAATATTGGAATCATGGCTCATATCGATGCAGGTAAAACAACTACAACAGAACGCATCCTGTTCTATACTGGCCGTATCCATAAAATCGGTGAAACTCATGAAGGTGCTTCACAAATGGACTGGATGGAGCAAGAACAAGAACGTGGTATTACAATCACATCTGCTGCAACAACAGCCCAATGGAAAGGTCACCGAGTTAATATCATTGACACCCCAGGACACGTGGACTTCACTGTTGAAGTTGAACGTTCATTACGGGTACTTGATGGAGCAGTAACAGTTCTTGATGCTCAATCTGGTGTTGAACCGCAAACGGAAACTGTATGGCGCCAAGCAACAACATACGGTGTACCAAGAATTGTATTTGTTAATAAAATGGATAAAATAGGTGCTAATTTCTTGTATTCCGTAGATACTCTACGTGAACGCCTACAAGCAAACGCACATGCTGTTCAATTGCCAATCGGGGCAGAAGATCAATTTACTGGAATTATTGACTTAGTTGAAATGAAAGCTCATTTCTATAAAGATGATTTAGGAACAGTTGATGAGTCTTCTGTCATTCCTGATGAATATAAAGAACAAGCTGAGGAATATCGTAACAAGCTAATCGAAGCAGTTGCTGATTTTGATGAAGAATTGATGATGAAATACCTTGAAGGTGAAGAAATCACGGTTGAGGAATTAAAGGCAGCAATTCGTAAAGCAACGATTAGCGTAGAATTCTACCCAGTATTCTGTGGTTCTGCATTCAAAAATAAAGGTGTTCAATTAATGCTCGATGGAGTTATTGATTACTTACCAGCACCAACTGATGTTCCAGACATTAAAGGGACGAACCCTGACACTGATGAAGAAGTGACACGTCCGTCAAGCGACGACGCACCATTCTCTGCATTAGCGTTCAAAGTTATGACAGACCCTTATGTTGGTAAATTGACATTCTTCCGTGTGTATTCTGGTACATTAGAATCAGGTTCATACGTAATTAACTCTACAAAAGGCAAACGTGAACGTGTAGGACGTATTCTTCAAATGCACGCAAATCACCGTGCTGAAATATCTACAGTTTATGCAGGAGACATTGCTGCAGCTGTTGGATTAAAAGATACGACTACAGGGGACACACTTTGTGATGAAAAGAATAGAGTTATTCTTGAATCAATGGAATTCCCAGAACCAGTTATTTCTGTAGCTATTGAACCAAAGTCGAAGGCAGACCAAGATAAAATGAGTACTGCTCTTCAAAAATTACAAGAAGAAGACCCAACATTCCGTGCTCATACAGATCAAGAAACTGGTCAAACAATTATCGAAGGTATGGGAGAACTCCACCTAGATATACTTGTTGACCGTATGAAACGTGAATTTAAAGTTGAAGCAAATGTTGGTGCGCCACAAGTTGCATACCGTGAAACATTTACTGCTTCAGCTCAAGTAGAAGGTAAATTTGTTCGTCAATCAGGTGGACGTGGTCAATTTGGACATGTTTGGATTGAATTCTCACCAAATGAAGCTGGTAAAGGTTTCGAATTCGAAAACGCAATTGTCGGTGGGGTTGTTCCACGTGAATATGTACCAGCTGTTCAAGCAGGACTTGAAGATTCAATGAAAAACGGTGTATTAGCAGGATACCCACTTGTTGATGTAAAAGCTAAATTATTTGACGGTTCTTACCATGATGTTGACTCTAGTGAAATGGCATTTAAAGTTGCGGCATCTTTAGCTTTAAGAAATGCAGCTAAAAAATGTGCTCCAGTAATTCTAGAGCCAATTATGAAAGTTGAAGTTGTTATTCCAGAAGAATACTTAGGCGATATTATGGGTGATATTACTTCACGTCGTGGTCGCGTAGAAGGTATGGAAGCACGCGGTAACGCACAAGTTGTACGTGCAATGGTTCCACTATCTGAAATGTTTGGATATGCTACTTCACTACGTTCTAACACACAAGGTCGTGGTACTTTCACAATGGTAATGGATCATTATGAAGAAGTTCCAAAATCAATCGCTGAAGAAATTATCAAAAAAAATAGCGGTGAATAATTGATTTTGTAAAACGAATCTTGTATAACTACTATTGTAGGTTATAATTGCTTTGGAAATGGCATTCCGTTTCCAAAGCTACATAAATACATTAAAATAATATGAAAATTAAAGGAGGATAAATCCTAATGGCTAAAGAAAAATTCGATCGCTCTAAACCACATGTTAATATTGGTACAATTGGTCACGTTGACCATGGTAAAACTACTCTAACTGCCGCAATTACAACTGTATTATCAAAAACTGGTGGAGCTGAAGCACGTGGATATGATCAAATTGATGGTGCTCCAGAAGAAAAAGAACGTGGTATTACAATTTCTACTTCTCACGTAGAATATGAAACAGCTAATCGTCACTATGCTCACGTTGACTGCCCAGGACACGCTGACTACGTTAAAAACATGATCACTGGTGCTGCTCAAATGGACGGAGCTATTCTAGTTGTATCTGCAGCTGATGGCCCTATGCCACAAACACGTGAACATATCCTTCTTTCTCGTCAAGTTGGTGTTCCTTACATCGTTGTATTCATGAACAAATGTGACATGGTTGACGATGAAGAACTACTAGAATTAGTTGAAATGGAAGTTCGTGACCTATTATCTGAATATGACTTCCCTGGTGATGATATTCCTGTAATTAAAGGTTCTGCATTAAAAGCTCTTGAAGGGGATCCAGCATGGGAAGAAAAAATCCATGAATTAATGGCAGCTGTTGACGAATATATTCCAACTCCAGAACGTGATACTGACAAACCATTCATGATGCCAGTAGAAGATGTATTCTCAATCACTGGTCGTGGTACAGTTGCTACAGGACGTGTAGAACGTGGTGTAGTAAAAGTTGGTGACGTAGTTGAAATCGTTGGTCTTTCTGAAGAACCAAAATCAACAACTGTAACAGGTGTTGAAATGTTCCGTAAACTTCTTGATCAAGCAGAAGCAGGTGACAACATCGGTGCACTTCTTCGTGGTGTTGCTCGTGATGAAGTTGAACGTGGTCAAGTTCTTGCAAAACCAGGAACAATCAACCCACATACAAAGTTTACAGCTCAAGTATACGTATTAACAAAAGAAGAAGGTGGTCGTCATACTCCTTTCTTCGCAAACTATCGTCCTCAATTCTATTTCCGTACAACTGACGTAACTGGAATTATCGAGTTACCTGAAGGTGTAGAAATGGTTATGCCTGGCGATAACGTTGAAATGACAGTTGAACTTATTGCACCAGTTGCGATTGAAGAAGGAACTAAATTCTCAATTCGTGAAGGTGGACGTACAGTAGGCGCAGGTTCTGTTGCTTCTGTATTAAAATAATAATAGTTTAAAAAGCGAGTGGCAATTTCCACTCGTTTTTTTATTTTAATGAATAATAGTAGAATTGGTCTCTTTTGGAAGTCAATTTCATGTTGAAATCTATCCTTAATCTATATATAATAAGGAAGGCTGAATGTTGGCGAATATTATTCGTAAAATAGTTGCATTGTATATTTTTTTTATGTATAATATTCAATGTTGACTTGAAATTGCGATGAAGTGAAAGGTTGCTGACACACCCGGCCGCTTTGCCATGGCGAGTGTTCAGGAAATTTTCATGGAGAATGTCTAAACGAATTAGGCGAAAAGGAGGGAAAATAATGGCAAAACAAAAGATTCGTATTCGTTTAAAAGCATATGATCACAGAATTTTAGATCAATCTGCTGAGAAAATTGTAGAAACTGCAAAGCGTTCTGGTGCTTCTGTAAGTGGTCCAATTCCATTACCAACAGAGAAAAGTGTCTACACGATTCTTCGTGCGGTTCACAAATACAAAGATTCTCGTGAGCAATTTGAAATGCGTACACATAAACGTTTAATCGATATTGTAAATCCAACACCACAAACGGTCGATTCATTAATGCGTTTGGATTTACCATCAGGTGTCGATATTGAAATCAAATTATAATAATAAAGTTAAAATAACAGGAGGTGTGACTGATGACCAAAGGAATCTTAGGAAGAAAGATTGGTATGACTCAAATTTTCTTGGAAAACGGTGATTTAATACCAGTTACTGTAGTTGATGTAACTCCAAACGTCGTTCTTCAAAAGAAAACTGTAGAAAATGACGGTTATAATGCAATTCAATTAGGTTACGATGATAAACCTGAGAGATTAGCTAACAAGCCTGAAAAAGGACATGTAGCAAAAGCAGAAACCGCTCCTAAGCGCTTCATCAGTGAAATTAGAGATATTAATATAGAAGAGTTTGAACTTGGTCAAGAAGTCAAAGCTGATATTTTCGAGGAAGGTAGTATCGTAGACGTAACGGGAATTTCCAAAGGTAAAGGATTCCAAGGTGCAATTAAACGTCACGGTCAATCACGTGGTCCAATGGCACACGGTTCACGTTACCATAGACGCCCAGGTTCAATGGGTCCAGTAGCTCCAAACCGCGTATTTAAATCAAAAGCATTACCAGGACGTATGGGTGGAGAACAAATTACGATACAAAATCTTGAAGTAGTAAAAGTTGATACTGAAAGAAACTTACTTTTGATTAAAGGTAATGTTCCTGGTCCGAAAAAATCATTCTTGAAAATTCAAAGTGCGGTTAAATCAAGATAATTACTTAGGAAAGGAGGACAATTGGAATGCCAAAAGTAACAGTTTATAACCAAGGCGGATCACAAGTTGGAGAAATCGAACTGAATGATTCTGTTTTTGGTATTGAACCAAACAAACATGTAATGTCAGAAGTTATTATTAGTCTTCGTGCTTCACAAAGACAAGGTACGTCAAAAGTAAAAAACCGTTCTGAAGTTCGTGGTGGCGGTCGTAAACCATGGAGACAAAAAGGAACTGGTCGTGCTCGTCAAGGGTCAATTCGTGCACCGCAATGGCGTGGTGGAGGTACTGTATTCGGTCCGGTACCACGTAGCTATGCATACAAATTGCCTAAAAAAGTTCGCCGTCTAGCAATTAAATCAGCTTTATCTACGAAAGTACAAGAAAATAATATTCTAGTACTTGATCAGTTAACATTTGAAGCACCAAAGACAAAGGAATTTGTTAATGTGCTCAATAACTTATCTGTAGCTTCAAAAGCTCTTGTTGTTACTAGCGATATTAATGAAAATGTACTATTATCTGCTCGTAATATCCCAGGTATCAAAGTTGTTAGCTCAAACGCTGTAAATGTTCTTGACATTATCGGTCATGAAAAATTGATAATAACGAAAGATGCTGTTGAAAAAGTAGAGGAGGTGCTAGCATAATGGATGCACGTGATGTCATTAAGCGCCCCGTAATCACTGAACGCTCTATGAATGATTTGAACGAACGTAAATATACATTCGAAGTTGATGTAAGAGCAAACAAGACACTTGTTAAACAAGCTGTAGAAGAAATCTTCGGTGTTAAGGTAGAAAAAGTTAATGTTATGAATTATAAAGGAAAATTCAAACGCATGGGCAAATATGGTGGTTATACAAATAAACGCCGTAAAGCGATTGTTAAATTAACTGAGGATAGTAAGGAAATAGAAATCTTTCAAGCCTAAATTATAGAAAAGGAGGGAAATTAAATGGCGATTAAACATTATAAACCTACTTCAAACGGTCGTCGTAACATGACAGTTTCTGACTTTGCTGAAATCACGACTGATAGTCCAGAAAAAACATTACTACGTCCGTTAAATAAAAAAGCTGGTCGAAATAACCAAGGTAAGTTAACAGTTCGTCATAAAGGTGGCGGTCATAAACGTCAATATCGTGTGATTGATTTTAAACGTGATAAAGATGGCATTCCAGGACGCGTTGCCACAATTGAATATGATCCAAACCGCTCTGCAAACATTGCATTAATTCATTATCATGATGGTGAAAAAAGATATATCATTGCACCAAAAGGGCTAAAAGTTGGAATGGATATCGAATCAGGTTCTGACGCAGATATCAAAGTTGGTAATGCTTTACCACTTGCTAAAATTCCTGTTGGTACAGTGATTCATAATATTGAATTGAAACCAGGTAAAGGCGGTCAATTAGTACGCTCAGCTGGAAGTAGTGCACAAGTACTTGGGAAAGAAGGTAAATATGTACTTGTTCGTTTAAATTCAGGTGAAGTGCGTATGATTCTTGCTGCTTGCCGTGCTACAGTTGGTCAAGTTGGTAATGAACAACATGAACTAATTAATATTGGTAAAGCTGGACGTTCTCGTTGGTTAGGTAAACGACCTACTGTTCGTGGTTCAGTAATGAATCCTAATGACCATCCACATGGTGGTGGGGAAGGTAAAGCTCCAGTTGGACGTAAGTCTCCTGTTACACCTTGGGGTAAACCTACTCTTGGGTATAAGACTCGTAAGAAAAATAATAAATCTGATAAGTTTATTGTACACCGTCGTAAAAAATAGATTGATTGCTACGGTTCAATAAACGAACCGTAGGGCAATCATGAAGGGAGGTACCAAAATGGGTCGAAGCTTAAAAAAAGGACCTTTTGTTGATGAACATTTAATGAAAAAGGTTGATGCTCTAAACGAATCTGGTAAAAAACAAGTGATTAAAACTTGGTCTCGTCGTTCCACTATTTTCCCTGCATTCGTAGGTCATACAATCGCAGTATATGATGGACGTAAACATGTGCCAGTATATATTTCTGAAGATATGGTCGGACATAAACTTGGTGAATTTGCACCAACTCGTACTTATAAAGGCCATGCCAGTGATGATAAGAAAACAAGACGTTAATGAGAGGAGGGCAAACCCATGGAAGCAAAAGCTGTTGCAAGAACAGTTCGTATTGCTCCTCGTAAAGCTCGCTTAGTCGTTGATTTAATTCGAGGAAAGCAAGTAGGTGAAGCAATTTCTATTTTAAAATTCACACCTAAAGGTGCATCACCAATCGTAGAGAAAGTGTTAAACTCTGCAATTGCTAATGCAGAACATAACTACGAAATGGATGTAAATAATTTAGTTGTATCTAAAGCATTTGTTGATGAAGGACCAACATTGAAACGGTTCCGTCCGCGTGCTCAAGGCCGTGCATCTCAAATAAATAAACGTACAAGCCACATTACAATCGTGCTTACAGAAAAAAAGGAGGGATAATGAGTGGGTCAAAAAGTTAATCCTATAGGTATGCGTGTCGGGATTATCCGTGATTGGGAATCTAAATGGTACGCTGATAAAGACTATGCAGATCTTTTACATGAAGACATTAAAGTTCGTGAATATATCGCTAATCGCCTAAAAGATGCTGCTGTATCTGGTGTAGAAATTGAACGTGCCGCTAATCGTGTTAATATCACTGTTCATACTGCAAAGCCAGGTATGGTTATCGGTAAAGGTGGTTCTGAAGTTGAAGCATTACGTAAAGCTCTAAATGCTTTAACAGGGAAAAAAGTTCATATTAATATTGTGGAAATTAAAAAAGCTGATCTCGATGCAAAATTAGTTGCTGAAAATATTGCACGTCAATTAGAGAACCGTGTATCATTCCGTCGTGCCCAAAAACAAGCCATTCAAAGAACTATGCGTGCAGGTGCAAAAGGAATTCGAACAATGGTATCTGGTCGTCTTGGTGGCGCTGATATTGCTCGTTCTGAACATTACAGCGAAGGTACTGTACCACTTCATACTCTACGTGCTGATATTGATTACGCACATGCAGAAGCTGATACAACTTACGGAAAACTTGGCGTAAAAGTTTGGATCTATCGTGGTGAAGTTCTTCCTACAAAGAAAAACGCTGAGGAAGGAGGAAAATAATATGTTATTACCTAAACGTGTTAAATACCGTCGTGAACATCGTGGAAAAATGCGTGGACGTGCAAAAGGCGGTACAGAAGTAAGTTTTGGAGAATACGGTTTACAAGCTCAAGAAGCTTCTTGGATTACAAACCGTCAAATCGAAGCAGCACGTATTGCTATGACTCGTTATATGAAACGTGGCGGTAAAGTTTGGATTAAAATTTTCCCACATAAGCCATATACTGCTAAACCATTAGAAGTACGGATGGGTTCTGGTAAAGGGGCTCCTGAAGGCTGGGTTGCTGTTGTTAAACCAGGGAAAATCTTATTTGAAATAGCAGGTGTACCTGAAGAAGTTGCACGTGAAGCGTTACGCCTTGCAGCACATAAACTTCCTATTAAATGTAAGTTTGTAAAAAGAGAAGAAATTGGTGGTGAAGTAAATGAAAGCTAAAGAAATCCGTGATTTAACCACTGCCGAAATTGAACAAAAAGTAAAATCGTTGAAAGAAGAACTATTTAATTTGCGATTCCAATTGGCTACTGGTCAACTTGAAAATACTGCTCGTATTCGCGAAGTTCGTAAATCGATTGCTCGTATGAAAACTGTAGTTCGTGAAAGAGAGATTGGTATTAATAACTAATGTTCGAGAGGAGGTAAGGTAATGAGCGAACGCAACCAACGTAAAGTTTATACAGGGCGTGTTGTTTCAGATAAAATGGATAAAACCATTACTGTTTTAGTTGAAACATATAAAAAACATCCTCTTTATGGTAAACGCGTAAAATATTCGAAAAAATTTAAAGCTCATGATGAGCTAAACACAGCGAAAATTGGCGATATCGTACAAATCATGGAAACTCGCCCACTATCTGCTACAAAACGTTTCCGTTTAGTTAAAGTCGTTGAAAAAGCTGTTATTATTTAATTGATATAGATCGTTAGGTTTCTGAAGGGAGGTTTCACTATGATTCAACAAGAATCACGTTTAAAAGTTGCTGATAACTCTGGTGCACGTGAAGTGTTAGCAATTAAAGTATTAGGTGGATCTGGACGTAAATACGCAAATATTGGTGATGTGATTGTTGCAACTGTTAAACAAGCAACACCAGGGGGCGTTGTTAAAAAAGGTGACGTCGTAAAAGCTGTTGTAGTTCGTACAAAACGTGGTGTTCGTCGTACAGATGGTTCATATATCCGTTTTGACGAAAATGCTTGTGTAATAATCCGTGATGACAAGAGTCCTCGTGGTACACGTATCTTCGGACCTGTTGCCCGTGAACTTCGTGATAACAACTTCATGAAGATTGTCTCACTAGCTCCAGAAGTTCTTTAATAAAATAGTATTGCCTTTTAAGGAGGTGCGAATTATGCATGTAAAAAAAGGTGACAAAGTAATGGTTATTTCCGGTAAAGACAAAGGGAAAACAGGGATTGTACTAGCTGCTTATCCTAAAAAAGACCGAGTAATCGTTGAAGGTGTCAATATTATAAAGAAACACGCTAAACCTTCTCAAGATAATCCACAAGGTGGAATTATTACAATGGAAGCAGCCATTCATGTTTCAAATGTGATGCCAATTGATCCGAAATCAGGTAAACCAACTCGTGTTGGATATCAAGTAATAGATGGTAAAAAAGTACGTATTGCAAAAAAATCAGGTGCGGTATTAGATAAATAATTCGTGTTGAAGAAAGGAGGTACACATGATGAACCGCCTAAAAGAAAAATATGTAAATGAAATTGTTCCAAGTTTAATGAGTAAATTTAACTATAAATCTGTCATGCAAGTGCCTAAACTTGATAAGATCGTAGTCAATATGGGTGTAGGTGATGCAGTTCAAAACTCTAAAGCGTTAGATAATGCTGTTGAAGAATTAACTTTAATTACAGGTCAAAAACCTGTTGTTACAAGAGCGAAAAATTCAATCGCTGGATTCCGTCTTCGTGAAGGAATGCCTATCGGTGCAAAAGTTACATTACGTGGTGAACGGATGTATGATTTCCTTGATAAATTAGTATCTGTATCTTTACCTCGTGTACGTGACTTCCGTGGTATCTCAAAAAATGCATTTGATGGTCGCGGTAACTACACTTTAGGTATTAAAGAGCAATTGATTTTCCCTGAAATTGATTACGATAAAGTTTCCAAAGTACGCGGTATGGATATTGTTATTGTAACAACTGCAAATACTGACGAAGAGTCTCGTGAACTATTAACTCAATTAGGTATGCCGTTTAAAAAGTAATCAGTAAAGGAGGCTAAATCGTGGCTAAAAAATCAATGATTGCGAAACAAAAACGCCAACCAAAATTTAAAGTCCAAGAATATACACGTTGTGAACGTTGTGGTCGCCCGCATTCTGTATATCGTAAATTTAAATTATGCCGTATTTGTTTCAGAGAATTAGCTTATAAAGGTCAAATTCCTGGTGTTAAAAAAGCAAGTTGGTAAAATCCCAATTTAGGGAAGGAGGTAAAAAGTATGGTTATGACAGATCCAATTGCAGATTTATTAACTCGTATTCGTAATGCGAATATGGTACGTCACGAAAGTTTAGAAGTAGCATCTTCTAAAATTAAAAAGGATATTGTTGAAATCCTAAAACGTGAAGGTTTCATTCGTGATGTTGAATATATTGAAGACAACAAACAAGGGATCATCCGCATTTTCCTTAAATACGGCCCGAATAATGAACGTGTAATTACTGGATTAAAACGAATTAGCAAACCTGGTCTACGTGTATATGCTAAAGCTGATGAAGTACCTAAAGTATTGAACGGTCTAGGAATTGCAATTATCTCTACTTCTACAGGCGTTGTTACTGATAAAGAAGCACGTGCACGTAAAGTCGGTGGAGAAGTATTAGCATACGTTTGGTAATTTTGATAAGAATGGAGGTGCAAAATAATGTCACGTATTGGTAAAAAACCTATCGAGATTCCTGCTGGTGTTACAGTAACAATTAACGATAATAACGTAACTGTAAAGGGTCCTAAAGGTGAATTGACAAGAAAATTCAATAAAGAATTAACAATTTCAGTTGAAGATAACGTATTAACTGTCACTCGTCCATCTGATTCTAAAGAACATCGGACGATTCACGGTACTACACGAGCTTTACTTTCTAACATGGTAGAAGGTGTTTCAAAAGGTTTTGAGAAATCCCTTGAACTAATTGGGGTTGGTTACCGTGCGCAAAAACAAGGTAACAAACTTGTATTGAATGTTGGGTACTCTCATCCTGTTGAAATCATTCCAGAAAGTGGTATTGAAATCGATGTACCATCTAATACAAAAATCGTTGTTAAAGGGATTAGCAAAGAACAAGTTGGTGCTTTAGCAGCTAACATTAGAGACGTACGTCCGCCTGAACCATATAAAGGTAAAGGGATTCGTTATGAAGGTGAATATGTCCGTCGTAAGGAAGGTAAGACTGGTAAGTAAGGTTAAACAGTTGTAGAAAGGAGTGACAAGTATGATTACAAAACCTGATAAAAATGCGATTCGCAGAAAAAGACATGCGCGCGTACGTGCTAAAATATCTGGTACTCCTGAACGTCCAAGACTCTCTGTCTACCGTTCAAACAAACATATTTATGCACAATTAATTGATGATATGAATGGTGTTACTTTAGCAAGTGCATCTACTCTAGATAAAGAAATTAATGTTGAATCCGCAAGCAATATCGATGCTGCTGCAAAAGTCGGTGAATTAGTAGCTAAACGTGCGGTAGAAAAAGGTTATAAATCGGTTGTTTTTGATCGTAGTGGATACTTATATCACGGTCGGATTCAAGCATTAGCAGACGCTGCTCGTGAAGCAGGACTTGAATTTTAATAAAAAAGGAGGGAAAGTATATGCGTCGTATTGACCCATCAAAATTAGAACTTGAAGAGCGCGTGGTTACTGTTAACCGTGTTGCGAAAGTTGTTAAAGGTGGTCGTCGTTTCCGTTTTACAGCACTAGTAGTTGTTGGTGATAAAAACGGTCATGTAGGTTTTGGAACTGGGAAAGCTCAAGAAGTTCCTGATGCAATTCGTAAAGCAGTTGAAGATGCAAAGAAAAATCTTATTGAAGTTCCTCGTGTAGGTACAACAATTCCACATGAAGTAAATGGTCGCTTTGGAGCTGGCCATGTACTTTTAAAACCTGCGCATGAAGGTACTGGAGTTATCTCTGGTGGACCTGTTCGTGCGGTACTAGAACTTGCTGGTATTAGTGATATTTTAACTAAGTCTTTAGGTTCTAATACACCAATCAATATGGTTAGAGCGACTATGGATGGTATTAAACAATTAAAACGTGCTGAAGATGTAGCCCGTTTACGTAATAAATCAGTAGAAGAATTGCTAGGATAAGGAGGGAAATAACATGGCAAAAAATATTGAAATTACCCTCACCCGTAGTTTAATTGGTCGTCCACAAGATCAAAGGGATACTGTTAAAGCATTAGGTTTAAGAAAAATGCATCAAACAGTCGTTAAAGAAGATAATCCAGCTATTCGTGGTATGATTAACAAAGTATCACATTTAGTAACGGTGAAAGAACAATAATTTAATCTTTTATCTAAAGGAGGTGCCTAAAAATGAAACTTCATGAGTTACAATTAAATGAAGGTGCTCGTAAAGATCGTAAACGTGTTGGACGTGGAACTGGTAGTGGTCACGGTAAAACAAGTACACGAGGCCAAAAAGGTCAAAATTCCCGTTCTGGTGGCGGTGTACGTCCTGGATTCGAAGGTGGACAAATGCCTTTATTCCAACGTTTACCAAAACGTGGATTTACAAATATAAACCGTAAAGAATATGCAGTTGTAAACTTAGATGCCTTAAATCGTTTTGAAGATGGAACTGAAGTAACACCAGAACTATTACTTGAAACTGGTATTGTAAGTAAACAAAAAGCAGGGATTAAGATTTTAGCAAACGGAACAATTGAGAAGAAACTTACAGTTAAGGCTCATAAATTTTCTGCTGCTGCAAAAGAAGCAATTGAAGCTGCAGGTGGCAAAACCGAGGTGGTTTGATGTTCCGTACATTCTCCAATTTTATGCGTGTGCGAGATATTAGAAACAAGATCATCTTTACCCTTCTAATGTTAATCATTTTCAGGATTGGCACATTTGTCCCAGTGCCTGGTGTTAACGCAGACGTGTTAAAGTTTGATCATGAAGCGAATGCCTTTGGTGTTTTAAATATATTCGGTGGTGGAGCTCTTAAGAACTTTTCCATCCTTGCAATGGGTATTATGCCATACATTACCGCATCCATTATCATGCAATTACTGCAAATGGATGTTGTACCGAAATTAACTGAGTGGTCAAAACAAGGCGAAGTTGGTCGAAAGAAAATTGCTCAAATCACTCGATATGCAACAATTATTTTAGGCTTTATTCAAGCATTCGGGATGTCATATGGATTCAATGCATATGCTGGTGGAATGTTAATTCAAAATAATTCTTTTGCTAATCACTTAATGATTGCTTTAGTTCTAACAACTGGAACTGCATTTCTACTATGGCTAGGTGAATTAATTACTGCTAAAGGTGTCGGTAATGGAATTTCAATTATCATTTTTGCTGGGATTGTTGCAGGTTTTCCATCAATGATTAACCAAATATATGCTTCACAATTTGAAAATGCTGGTGAACAACTATTTATCCGGATTCTTATTGCGATTCTATTAGTATTACTAATTTTGGCTATTGTTGTTGGTGTAATCTTTATTCAACAAGCTGATCGGAGAATTCCTATTCAGTACGCAAAAAGAACCGCTGGACACAATACAGTAGGTGGAAATTCTTCGCACATTCCTTTAAAAGTGAATGCTGCAGGTGTTATTCCTATTATCTTTGCAGTATCTTTCTTAATTACACCGCCTACACTTGCATCGTTCTTTGGAGATAGTAGCGTAACAAGATGGATTACTGAATGGTTCGATTATTCCCACCCCTTTGGAATGATCTTGTATATTGCTTTAATCATCGCATTTACTTACTTTTATGCGTTCATACAAGTTAACCCTGAACAATTAGCGGATAATCTTAAAAAACAAGGTGCTTATGTACCGGGACGTAGACCAGGTAAACAAACGCAAGAGTACTTTACTGGAGTACTATATCGACTAACTTTTGTTGGATCAATATTTTTAGCAATAGTTGCGATATTACCTGTGTTTTTTACGAATATTGCTAATTTACCAGCCAGTGTTAAAATTGGTGGTACGAGTTTGTTAATCGTTATCGGTGTTGCTCTTGAGACGATGAAACAACTAGAGGCTCAACTTGTAAAACGTCATTATCGAGGATTTTTAAAATAGAAGGGTTTAGGAACATCCAATCATCGGGGTTCCTACAATCCTTGTGTAATAGGGGGAATTATTGTGAATTTAATTTTAATGGGTTTACCAGGAGCTGGAAAGGGAACTCAGGCAGAAAGAATTGTTCAAAAGTATCAAATCCCTCATATTTCAACTGGAGATATGTTTCGTCAAGCAATTAAAGATGAAACAGCTCTAGGATTACAGGCTAAGTCCTATATGGATAAAGGTGAACTAGTACCTGATGAAGTGACAATCGGAATTGTGAGAGAACGTCTTGCAAAAGATGACTGTAAAAAGGGATTTCTATTAGATGGGTTTCCGCGTACAGTTCAACAAGCAGAAGGCCTTGATCAAATTTTAAGTGATTTAGATAATAAACTTGATTTCTGCATTAATATTGATGTAGATAAAGAGATATTGTTAGAAAGATTAACTGGACGTCGTATTTGTAAATCATGTGGAGCAACTTATCATTTAGTTTTTAATCCCCCAACTGTGGAAAATACTTGTGATAAATGTGGCGGTGAATTATATCAACGTGCGGATGATAATGCAGAGACCGTTCAAAATCGCCTAGATGTAAACTTAAAACAAATGAATCCTTTACTTGATTTTTATGCAGCAAAAGGTGCATTAAAGACAATAAATGGTATTCAAGAAATTGATCAAGTTTTCAAAGATATTGATTCTCTACTTACTAGTTTAAAATAGTAGACGCAATCCGATACTGTAGTAGTGGGAGAGATTCTATTAAGTACCATTATTTACAGGAACTTTTTCGTGAAAAGTTCAGTAAATCGTTGTATAATTTAAATCTGTGTGTTGTAGCTCTTCAATGAAAATGTTATTTTTCAAACGAGCGTACAGTCATACGTAACTAATGAATTATACACATAATAAAAAGGACGAGATTCTGTGTTGTTTGCAGGTAATCATCGGATATACTGGTGGAAAATTAGTCTTAATTGCTGATGGGGATATACGATAGTTTGATCGTCCCAAGAAGAAAAACGTAAATCATCTCAATTTATTTAGTTATGTTTCCCCTGAAGTAAAAAAGAGTATTTTACAAACAGGTCAGGTAATAAATGGAAACTTACGGATTGCTCTCCATACTTTTCATTTAAGAACACCTGGCTTATGAGGAGGGAACGCATTATATGGCCAAAGACGATGTGATTGAAGTCGAAGGTACTGTTATTGAAACATTACCAAATGCAATGTTTAAGGTAGAGTTAGAAAACGGGCATACAGTTTTAGCACATGTTTCAGGTAAAATCCGTATGCATTTCATTCGTATTTTACCAGGGGATAAGGTTACTGTTGAGCTATCGCCTTATGATTTGACTAGAGGAAGAATTACGTATCGATTTAAGTAATGAACTCCGTAAAGCTAAGGAGGTTTGAAAGCAAATGAAAGTGAGACCATCCGTAAAACCTATTTGCGAAAAATGTAAAGTTATTCGTAGAAAAGGGAAAGTTATGGTAATTTGCGAAAATCCGAAACATAAACAAAAACAAGGATAATAAGAAGGAGGTGCTTATGTAATGGCACGTATTGCAGGTGTTGATATTCCTAGAGATAAACGTATCGTGATCTCATTAACATATATCTTTGGAATTGGCAGACCAACTGCTCAAAAAATCTTAGCAGAAGCTGGTGTTTCTGAAGACACTAGAGTTCGTGATTTAACTGAAGATGAATTAAATAAAATCCGTGATATCATTGACCGTCTAAAAGTTGAAGGTGATCTTCGTCGTGAAGTATCTCTTAACATTAAACGCTTAATGGAAATTGGTTCTTACCGTGGCCTACGTCACCGCCGTGGATTACCAGTTCGTGGTCAAAATACGAAAAACAATGCGCGGACAAGAAAAGGTCCTCGTAAAACAGTTGCTAATAAGAAAAAATAATAAGTAAGGGAGGTTCTGTAAATTGGCTCGTAAAACAAATACTCGTAAACGCCGTGTGAAAAAGAATATAGAATCTGGTGTTGCTCATATTCGTTCAACTTTTAATAATACAATCGTAACAATTACTGATGTTCATGGTAATGCTGTATCTTGGTCTAGTGCAGGTGCTTTAGGCTTTAAAGGTTCTCGTAAATCCACTCCATTCGCAGCTCAAATGGCAGCTGAAACAGCAGCTAAAGCTTCAATGGAACATGGAATGAGATCATTAGAAGTTAATGTTAAAGGTCCTGGTGCTGGCCGTGAAGCTGCCATTCGTGCATTGCAAGCAGCTGGTCTTGAAGTTACAGCTATTAAAGATGTAACTCCAGTACCTCATAATGGTTGCCGTCCACCAAAACGTCGTCGTGTATAATTTTTTGTGTATAGAAATTGTGTCGCCCGTCTATAATGGGATATGATACAAAAAAGTATAAAAATTAGAAAACCAAAATGTTGTGCACAAACGGGAATACTTTACAGGGGGAATTTCGGTTAGTAGAGTATAACTAGCCGGGGTTTCGACGTTTTGAAGGAGGGTAAATTTGAATGATCGAAATTGAAAAACCGAAAATAGAAACAGTTGAGATCAGCGATGACGCCAAGTACGGAAAATTTGTAGTTGAGCCGCTTGAGCGTGGATATGGTACAACTTTGGGTAACTCCTTACGTCGTATCCTGCTATCCTCACTTCCTGGTGCCGCTGTCACATCTATTCAAGTAGATGGAGTACTGCATGAGTTTTCAACTATTGAAGGCGTCGTGGAGGATGTAACTACAATCATCTTAAATCTTAAAAAACTAGCGTTAAAAATCTATTCCGATGAAGAAAAAACGCTTGAAATCGACATGAGTGGTGCAGGAGTTGTAACAGCAGCTGATATTAATCATGATAGTGATGTTGAAATTTTAAATCCTGATTTACATATTGCGGAACTTGCTGCAAATGGTAAATTACGGATGCGACTAACTGCAAAACGTGGTCGTGGCTACATCGTTGCAGATGAAAATAAACGTGATGACCAGCCTATTGGTGTGATTCCAATTGACTCTATTTATACTCCTGTTTCAAGAGTTTCCTATTATGTTGAGAATACACGTATTGGTCAATCAGCGGATTATGATAAATTAATGTTTGAAGTTTGGACAGATGGAAGTATTGGGCCGAAAGAAGCTATTTCTCTAGCAGCAAAGATTTTAATGGAACATCTTAATATTTTTGTTGATTTAACAGATGAAGCAGTAAATGCAGAAATCATGGTAGAGAAAGAAGAAGATCAAAAAGAAAAAGTTCTAGAAATGACAATAGAAGAACTTGACCTTTCTGTTCGTTCTTATAACTGCTTAAAACGTGCTGGAATCAACACTGTTCAAGAGTTAGCTAATAAGACTGAAGAAGATATGATGAAAGTTCGTAACCTCGGACGTAAATCATTAGAAGAGGTTAAAGCGAAACTTGATGAACTTGGTTTATCGTTACGTAAAGACGACTAATGAAGTTATAAATTGAGGTTGGAAGAACGATACTTCAAAAAGGAGGGAAACAACTTGGGTTACAGAAAATTAGGCCGTACTAGTGATCAACGTAAAGCTTTGCTACGTGACTTAGCTACTGATCTTATTATCAATGAACGTATTGAAACTACTGAAACTCGTGCAAAAGAATTACGCTCAGTAGTGGAAAAATTAGTTACTTTAGGTAAACGTGGGGATCTTCATGCACGTCGTCAAGCAGCTGCTTTCGTTCGTAAAGAAGTTGCTGATGAAGAATCCAATAAAGATGCTCTACAAAAATTATTCTCTGATATTGCTCCACGCTATCAAGAACGTCAAGGTGGATATACTAGAATCCTTAAAGTGGGTCCACGTCGCGGTGATGGTGCACCAATGGCAATTATCGAGTTTGTTGACTAATAATTGTTGACTAATTGAAGTTGTTTAAATGTAGGAATCCTCTTTTTAAACAACAAATGAAAAGGAGGGCAGTAAAAGGATTGTAATAAATCCTGCCCTTTTTTTTATAAACTTTTCCATTCGCAATAGTCAGGTAACTTTCGTGTGATGGTAGAAAACGAATTTCAAGTGTCTATATGTAAGTTATTTGCAAATGTCTATTTAAAAAAGCGAGTGTTACGATAAGGGTAAAGTCCTTTGTCTAGCTCTAGTACCCTTTCTATGAAACAATAAAGTATATACTTATTAGCATATAAGTAAATGAGATTATTCTCAAAAAATAAACTGATTAGATGACATGACTGCATGGGAAGGGTGCAGGCTTTTTTATTTTAAAGCGCTTTTCTCAGATGTAAAGGGTGGTTTCATTCTAAATTTTCAATTATAATGATTTTAATGAATTAAAGCGTGGAATAGGCTGTAGTAAGTAGGTGAAGTTATGGTAAAAGAAATTGTTCAATTTAAAGATGTATCTTTCAAATATGAGAAAGGTGCCCCATATGCTTTAGACCATGTAAATTTTTCCGTATATGAGGGAGAATGGTTGGCAATCGTTGGTCATAACGGGTCTGGGAAGTCAACAATTGCAAAACTGATGAATGGCCTTATATTTCCGCAAGCTGGCTCCATTTCAGTAGATGGTAGAGAGATTGCTGAAGAGACTGTTTGGGATGTAAGAGATATGGTTGGGATGGTTTTTCAAAATCCGGATAATCAATTTGTAGGGACGACCGTTCAAGATGATGTAGCTTTTGGTTTAGAAAATCATGGTATTCCTCGGGAGGATATGGTGGCAAGGGTCCATGATTCATTAAAGAAAGTAAAGATGAATGAATTTCTTGATCAAGAGCCACACCATCTATCTGGGGGACAGAAACAACGGGTTGCAATTGCAAGTGTATTAGCGCTTAGACCAAAGATTATCATTCTAGATGAAGCCACATCGATGCTAGACCCGAGGGGAAGAAGTGAAGTACTTGATACAGTTAGGGAATTAAAGAGTAATAACAACCTAACGATTATTTCGATTACTCATGATTTAGAAGAGGCTGTAAAGGCGGATCGGCTGCTCGTAATGAATAGGGGAACTGTTTATAGAGAAGGGACGCCAAGTGATATATTTTTAATGGATGAAGAGCTAATGAAACTTGGTCTTGATATTCCTTTTACACAAAAACTAATAAAAAGGATGCGTGAACAAGGCTTTCATGTACCTGAGGAAATTTTACAAGAAGATAAGTTGGTGGATTATGTATGGAGATTAACACAAGAAATTTAGGGTTTACGTATCAAAAAGGCACTCCATTTGAAAAATTAGCACTTCATGATATTAATATTTCTTTGCCTTCTCATAGCTACACTGCTGTAATTGGTCATACTGGTTCTGGGAAGTCTACGTTGTTACAGCATTTAAATGGATTATTGCGACCTACTGAAGGGGAAATTCAGATTGGTGATAAGACCATTACTTCTGAACAAAAAGTAAAAGGCTTAAAAGCAATTAGACAACGTGTTGGAATTGTGTTTCAATTTCCCGAACATCAACTATTTGAGGAATCTGTTGAAAGAGATATTTGTTTTGGTCCCTTAAATTTTGGTGCGACAGAGGATGCAGCAAAGCGAAGAGCGAAGGAAGCCATTAAACTAGTTGGTTTATCTGAAGAATTATTGAATAAATCACCATTTGATTTATCTGGTGGCCAAATGCGCAGAGTTGCGATTGCAGGTGTACTAGCTATGCAGCCTGATATTCTTGTACTGGATGAACCCACAGCTGGACTAGATCCTCGTGGGCGGATCGAAATTATGGATATGTTTTATCGTTTATATAAAGAGCAAGGCATCTCAATTGTTCTAGTCACCCATAGTATGGAAGATGCATCAAAATATGCCGACTCGATTGTTATTATGCATCGAGGAACTGTTTATAAAAAGGGAACGCCAAGGGAAATATTTTTATCACCTACTGAACTAATAAAGCTAGGTTTAGATGTACCTGAGTCTGTAAGGTTTCAGTTAAAATTAGAGGAGAAATTAGGACAAACAATAGGTAAGCCAAGTTTATCGATTGATGAATTGACAGAGAACATCTTTTCCTATATAGAGCGGGGGAATAAAAAATGATGGAGAAAATGATTTTTGGACGTTATATCCCTGTCGATTCGCCATTACATAAAATGGATTCCCGAGCAAAATTATTAACCATTATCATTTTCATAGCTATTGTGTTCTTTGCAAATAATGTAATTACGTATAGCCTTCTTGGTCTATTTACACTCCTGGCAATATTAAGTTCGAATATACCGATTAAATTTTTATTTAACGGTCTAAAATTTTTATTTTGGATTATCCTATTCACCTTTCTTTTGCATATTTTCTTTACAAAAGAGGGGGATATAATATTTAAACTCGGATTCATTACAATTTATGAATATGGTTTAAGACAAGCGATTTTTATTTCGTTACGATTTTTCTTTCTCATTCTTGTTACTTCATTATTGACGTTAACAACGACACCAATTGAAATTACGGACGGTATTGAGAGCTTATTGAAACCTCTAAAAAAGGTAAAATTCCCTGTACACGAATTAGCACTTATGATGTCAATTGCCCTTCGTTTTATTCCTACGTTAATGGATGAAACCGACAAGATTATGAAAGCACAAATGGCACGTGGTGTAGATTTTTCTGAAGGCTCTTTAAAAGAACGAGCGAGTGCGGTTGTACCATTATTAATTCCACTATTTATCAATGCGTTTAAACGAGCCGAAGAGTTAGCTACAGCAATGGAGGCTAGAGGCTACCGTGGCGGTGAGGGTAGAACAAAATATCGCCTACTTAAGTGGGGAAAGATTGATACAATCGTTATGTTGCTCCTATTACTTGTTACAGTTCTATTAATTTTATTTAGAAGTTAATATTAGGAAAGATTTTATTATGTATAAGATTGAGGATTTTCGATATGAAAAGAATAAAGTGTATCATTGCGTATGACGGGACGAATTTTGAAGGGTACCAAGTGCAACCAAATAAGCGGACGGTTCAAGGTGAAGTTGAAAAAGTCTTGATGAACATGCATAAAGGGAAAAGGGTCCCAGTATTTGCATCAGGAAGAACAGATGCACAAGTTCATGCAAAAGGCCAAGTCATTCATTTTGATAGTCCATTATCGTTGGAAGGGGAAAGGTGGAAACGGGCATTAAATGCTTTATTACCAGCAGATATTTCCATACTTCAATCCGAACAGGTAGACGAAGATTTTCATGCTCGATTCTCAGCAAAGGGAAAAGAATACCATTACCATATATCTTTGAATAAAGATAGAGACCCGTTTACAAGGAATTATGTTTATCAGTATCCGTATTCACTTAAAATTGATGCAATGAAGGAAGCAGTGAAGTTCTTCCTCGGTACACATGATTTTACAAGTTTCTGTTCAGCAAAGTCGGAAGCTCAAGATCACGTTCGGATGATTGAAAACTTAACAATACTTGTAAATGGAGACATGTTAGTTATTCAAATCAAAGGCAATGGTTTTTTATATAATATGGTACGAATTATTGTTGGTACATTACTAGAAGTTGGAGCAGGAAAACGAAGACCAGAAGAGATTCCAGCTATTATTGAAGCAAAAGATCGAACAAAAGCAGGGAAGACGGCACCAGGTCATGGGCTTTATTTATATCGAGTTTTCTATTGAATTCGAGCGTTGAAATGATAGAGAGTTGCATGTTGAATGAATTTTTGTAAATGGATAAATTTATCAAACAAAAAACTATGCATTGCCTTGACATTAAGGTGTAAAAAAGTTAAGATATCAGATGGTACATTGTTTTTTCCATGATAAGCCCCGGAAACTTATTATGTTGAATATAAACAATTGATTCATATTTAGGAGGGTGAAACATGCGTACGACTTATATGGCTAAGCCACAAGAAATTGAACGCAAATGGTACGTTGTTGATGCTGCTGGTCAAACACTAGGACGTCTTGCTAGTGAAGTAGCTTCCATTTTACGCGGAAAACATAAACCAACATATACTCCACATGTTGACACTGGAGATCATGTGATTATTATTAATGCTGAAAAAATCGAATTAACTGGAAACAAATTAGCTGATAAAAAATACTATCGCCACAGTTTGTACCCAGGTGGTTTAAAAGTTAGAACTGCTAATGAAATGCGGACAAACTATCCTGACAGAATGCTTGAGCTTGCAGTAAAAGGCATGCTTCCAAAGAATTCTTTAGGACGTCAAATGTTCAAGAAATTGCACGTATATGCAGGTCCTGAACATCCACATCAAGCACAACAACCTGAAACTTTAGAATTGCGCGGTTAATATAGAGGAGGGAAATCATTTTGGCAAAAGTACAATATTACGGAACTGGACGTCGTAAAAGTTCTGTTGCACGTGTTCGCTTAGTCCCTGGTGATGGACGAATTGTTATCAATGATCGTGATGTTGAATCTTATATTCCATTCGCAGCATTACGTGAAGTTATTAAACAACCACTAGTTGCAACTGAAACAGTAGGTCGTTATGATGTATTAGTTAATGTAAAAGGCGGCGGTTATACAGGTCAAGCTGGAGCAATCCGTCATGGTATCGCTCGTGCGTTACTACAAGCTGACCCAGAATTTCGTGCGGTATTAAAACGTGCTGGCTTCTTAACACGTGACCCACGTATGAAAGAACGTAAGAAATACGGTCTTAAAGGCGCACGTCGCGCGCCACAGTTCTCGAAGCGTTAATCTTAATCAAAATATTGATATATCAACGTTTTCAGGCTATCTCATTTATGATGAGATAGCCTGATTTTGTTTTGAAAAAGATGGCTCTATAATAAATGTGGCTCTATAAGTTAATAAAAGATTCAAAAAAAAGAGACACACGACTCCTAATTTCCTTTTATACTTGAATTGACAGAAACAAGTCAAAGAAAGGGAGTCGTGTGCAAATGAATAATAACATAATTATGCCAGGATTAGAAGACGTAAAAATACTAAAAGTGGAACAAATGGATGACAGATTAGCGTTGTTTGTTGAAATGGAAG
>NZ_LN868936.1:443530-465676 GCF_001244735.1 Bacillus andreraoultii | reverse complement strand
GGCTCTATAATAAATGTTGGGGTTAATAAAAGATTCAAAAAAAAGAGACACACGACTCCTAATTTCCTTTTATACTTGAATTGACAGAAACAAGTTAAAGAAAGGGAGTCGTGTGCAAATGAATAATAACATAATTATGCCAGGATTAGAAGACGTAAAAATACTAAAAGTGGAACAAATGGATGACAGATTAGCGTTGTTTGTTGAAATGGAAGCACGCACACATACTTGTCCTAGATGTGGTGCCAAAACACGACAAATTCATGATTATCGAATGCAGAAAATCAAGCATTTAAAGTGGTTTGAACGCCTCTGCTATATCTTTTATAACAAGAGACGATATCGTTGTGATGCTTGCGAGAAGAGGTTTCCTGAGAAAAACAATTTTGTGGAGCGTTATAAACGGTTTACCAAAGAGTGGAATCAGGCTGTAAACGTGAGAAGTGTTCAAGCCAAAACATTTAAGGAACTAGCTCAACAATATGGTACTTCGATTTCAACGGTTATAAGACGATTTGATGCATTTGCCGAAAATGAAGTAGGGGAAGTTAAGGAACTCCCGAGAGTAATCGCTATAGATGAGTATAAAGGGGATACCAAAGAAGGAAAGTATCAGTTAATCATCGCAAACGGAGATACAAGAGAGCCTTTGGATATATTACCGAATAGAAAAGGAAAAACAATATCACAATACTTACGAAAGTATGGGGCCAATGTAGAAATAGTCATTATGGACATGAGCCATTCCTTTAAATCGGCTGTACGAAAGGCCTTAGATCATCCACTAATTATAGCCGACCATTTTCATTTTTGTCGCTATATCTATTGGGCACTTGATAAAGTAAGAAGGCGGATTCAGTCAGATTGGAATGATTATGACCGGAAAAAGTGTAAAAAAATGAGATATGTATTTTACAAAGATAGTGCGAAACTAACCGAAAACGAGAGATGGTACCTAGATCGATACCGTGGTATGTCGAAGGAACTAGATATGGCGTATCAATTAAAAGAGGCTTATTGTGAATGGTTCAAACAAGCGAAAGAAAATGGTTCAGAAGGTATGCGTAAAACCAAAGAAGGCTTAAACACGTTTTATCAGTTAGTTAGAGATACTGGAGTGCAGGAATTTCTACGCAGCATACGGACGTTTAAAAACTGGGAAAAAGAAATTTTAAATAGTTTTATGTATAGCTATTCTAATGGATTTCTGGAAGGAATAAATAACCACACAAAGGTAATAAAACGGAATGCGTATGGTTTCAGAAACTTCAAACGAGCAAGAGCTAGAATATTGTTATCACACAAGTATAAAGGAATAGGGGTCCATCTAGGCTAGAAATAATCCCCCTTTTATTGTAGGTATGAATTTTATTTCATACCTACAATAAAAGGTCACCAAGCGAAAGCGCGGTAGCTTAACCCCAACATTTGACAAAGAACCAAAAAGATTAATGAATGTAAATTGAATGTAATTATTTTATGGAAGCAAATTGAAGTGTGGCGAGAAGGGCTGAAAGAAGGATTGTAAAGGGCTGCAAAGCGTATACTACAGGAAGAGTTCACGGTAATCGGCTCATCTGCACTTCCTAAGGAACAAATTGATAAAATTATGCAAGAAATGAATTAAGCGATTGGTCAAAGCAACCTTTATGCTATATTTTTGATGGGCATCCAGAGTTCAACGGAAAGGAAACAAATATTTTTGGTCAAGAGGAATATTACGGGGATACTAATATAAATGGTAGGTCATAAAGGTAGGGATGTCTTCATGCCACAAATTGACTCGGAGGCATCCTATTTTCGATTAGGTATCGCATTTTGTCTAGCAAACAGGCCAGATTATGGAGGAAGCATAGAATACAAATATATTTTATGCACAACATTATTAATTATCTTAAGAAATAATTTAGAATTCCTGCTTTTATTTTTTAAGAAATCCCATTTATACTAATCTAATTAAGGAAATATTTTTTTGATAATTGGAGGATTTCCCATGAGTAAAGAAACAATCCTTGTAGTAGACGATGAGAAGGAAATAAGGGATCTCATTGCTATCTATTTAAATAATGAGGGATACAATGTGATACAGGCAAGTGATGGTGAAGAAGGCCTCGATATTTTAAAAAATCATGAAGTACATTTAATTGTACTTGATATTATGATGCCTAAAATAGATGGGATTCATATGTGTATGAAGGTAAGAGAAATAGCAGAAATGCCGATTATTATGCTATCTGCCAAGACACAAGATATGGATAAGATACTGGGGTTAACAACCGGTGCAGATGACTACGTAACGAAACCATTCAACCCACTGGAACTGGTAGCAAGAATTAAATCACAACTGCGCAGGTATATGAAAATGACCAGTGGAATGATGCAAAAGGAAAATGAAATTCAAATTGGCGAAATGCTAATAAATGTGTCTACTCATCAAGTCATTGTAGAGGATCAGGAAATAAAACTAACGCCAAGAGAGTTCTCTATTCTAGAGCTTCTTGCCAGAAATCGGGGCATCGTATTTAGTGCTGACCAAATATATGAAAGTGTATGGAAAGAGCGGTCTTTTCAATCAGATAATACGGTTATGGTGCATATTCGGAAAATCCGTGAAAAAATAGAAGAAAACCCGAGAAAACCACGTTATATCAAAACGGTTTGGGGAGTAGGATATAAAATTGAAAAGGAACATTAACTTCATTGCCTTTTTAAAGCGGCCCACTGGAAAAATGATAACCCGTTTACGTCGGAGTATTCGAATTCAGTTAATCACAGCGTTTGTTGTGTGTACATTATTAGGATTTTTAGTATCGAGAATGGCGGCACCAGTTTTTGAAAGTATAAATAAAGAGGCAACGATTGATTATAGCCGTAGTATGGAAAGCATTAATTGGCAAGCAAAATTCATAGCAGAAACAACAGCGGAAGAAAATAAAATAGAAGCCATAAAAACGTTTATCGAGGATCAAAATGACATTTTAAAACGAAAGCAAAATGCTTTAAAAGTGCTTGTTACAGATGAGACAGGAAAAGTTTTGTATAAAACAGAGCAAGCACAGGAGGTTCAAATAAATCTGCACGATACGATTGGTAATGTAATGTCGTTTTCAATAAACCATCCTGCCTATACAAGCGGGAAGGAACAGGGTACTCGTAGGGAGTTCATTACGTTTTACCCACTTACCGTAAAAGGCAAGAACTTATATATGTTTGTTAGTGGAATTCCAGAGGGAGATGTAACGTATCATACAAAAGAAGGGCCTTTTCCAATATTCATAGGAATCTTTGTTTTCATTTTCTCTTTTTATTATATAACTAAGCGAAAGATGAAACAGATAGAAGCAATGGCACAAGGTGTAAAAGAGATGGCAAAAGGAAATTTAACTTATCGTATCAAACAAAAAGGGCAGGATGAAATTGCCCTGTTAACAGATAGCATAAATCATATGGCCGAGGATCTTATGATTCAATTGGAAAAAGAAAGACAAGTCGAAAAGCGGAAAAACCAATTGATTACAAACGTTTCTCATGACCTTCGAACACCATTAACATCCATCTTAGGATATTTGCGATTACTACGTGATGGAAACATTAAAAACAAGGAACAGTACAGGGATTATATTAACATTGTCTATTCGAAGTCGGAGCAATTGCAGAATTTAGTAGAGGATTTGTTTGAGTATACAAAGCTTACAGATGGAAACATGGTCCTAGATCGACAGAATGTGTGCATAAGTAAGCTACTTGATCAATTAATTGACGAAGTAACACCTCAAGCAGATGAGCGAGGGCTCTCCATTGTTAAAAGTTTTCCACAAGAATCATTATATGCGGTTGTCGATTCGGAACAAACAGTCCGATTGTTCGACAATTTACTGATGAATGCCATTAAATATAGCAAGGATAATGGGCATATTCAGGTTACGCTTGTAAGGCAAGAGCAATATTTACAGGTTACTATCGCCAATCCAAGTGAAGCCTTTACAAAAGAGGAATTGGAAAATTTATTTGAACGCTTTTATAAAAAAGATCATTCAAGAAATAAAGCAGCGGAAGGTTCTGGATTAGGCCTCGCTATTGCCAAAGGAATTGCTGAACTGCAAGAAGGAGAAATTTACGCAGAATATCAAAATGGCCTCGTTCAATTTATTGTTTTATTACCAATAGGTGAAGAGGAGGAATGAAAACCTCAGCAATGGTTTTTTATCTGAATATCTCATGCATCCCCAATGGGCCCTTTGTAAGGGTTCTTTTTTTTGCTGAATTTATATGGTTAAGAAAACCTTAAGAAATTCCCCCGATTTTTATTAAGAAACCAATTTTATACTTGGTATTATTCAAGGAACATTTTCCTGGATATCCAACAGGATAAAAAAAGAAATAGAAGGGTGGAATAAGAAGATGAAAAAACTGAAAAAGTTATTACTTTGGACAAGTGGGCTGGTCGTTATTGGAATTGGTGCATTAGCTCTAATTGGTGAGGAAAATCGCGATAGATTTAATCCATTTATTAAAGAAAAAGATGTGTATGTCCTTGTAGACAAAGAAGGGCAAACCGATCCTAATTTTAAGTATCGCTATATGTTCAGATTAGTTGGAGTAGAGGAATCCGGAAAAGTAGAAGAAATTAAAATAACGTCCTCTGTTAAAAGTTTCCCCGAAAATAGTTATTTGAAAGTCCATGTAAAAGGTAAATATGTTTATGAATACGAGCAAGTAACAGAAGAAGACGTTCCTGAAAAGGTAAAGGAAATTCTAGAAAAGTAATTAGGCAGAGGAGGTACGATGATGAAAAAACTTGTTGTTGATGTTAAAAACGTCCAAAAGGTATATGGAAAAAAAGGCGAAAACCAATCACATGCATTAAGAAAATTATCCTTTTCCATTCAAGAGGGAGAATTTGTTGGAATCATGGGACCATCTGGCTCAGGGAAAACGACATTACTAAATGTCATTTCAACATTAGATAAAGCGACAAATGGCACGATCGAAATTGCCGGACTTGATATTACAAAAATGAAGCAAAATGAGCTATCTGATTTTCGGTTGCAAAAATTAGGGTTTATATTCCAAGACTTTAATTTACTTGAAAACTTGACGGTGTATGAGAATATAGCGTTACCCCTCTCACTTCAAAGTGTCTCATCAGGAGAGATCGGCTCAAAAGTGGAAAAAGTAGCGACTATCCTAGGAATTTCCGCTATTCTTGCTAAATATCCAGCAGAGATTTCGGGTGGACAAAAACAACGAACGGCGGCTGCTCGGGCGATTGTTCATAACCCAGCCATGATCTTAGCAGATGAACCGACAGGGGCACTCGATTCGAAAAACGCAACAAGTCTATTACATGCTCTCGTCGATCTGAACGAAAAACAGGGTGTATCGATCTTAATGGTTACGCATGATGTGTATAGTGCAAGCTATTGTCAACGTATATTATTCATTCGTGACGGAGAATTGTATAAAGAAATTCATCGCAGTGGAACCCGTGAAATGTTTTACAAAGAAATATTAGACGTGCTAGCAGGTTTGGATGGTGGAGGTTTACAATGATAGTTAAACTCTCCATTTCAGGATTAAAAAGCAAGCCAAGGGACTACATAGTGTTACTTGCCGGACTAGTAATGTCCATAGGTATTTTTTATATGTTTCAAACATTGGCTCTTAACAAGGCCTTTCTTGAAGCAAATGCTACGATCAAATCAATTGGCTATGTTTTTCAAACAGGTTCCGCCTTACTTGCAATCATTACTTTCTTCTATATTTTTTATGCAAATTCCTTCTTGCTGTCTCTTCGTCGGAAAGAGTTTGGAATGTATATGACATTAGGGGCAAAAAAGCAAAAAATTATATTGCTCATGTTTATCGAAACAATGGTTACCGGTTTAGCATCCCTAGTAATTGGAACTATAGTAGGGGCAGGCCTTGCACTGGGAATTGGCAAGCTGCTGATGAAACAGCTTGAATTTACCGCAGCTGGATATCATGCGATCTATATACCATCAATGACTGTTACTTTTATTTTCTTTATGATGTTATTTATATTATCTGCTATTATGAACGGTGTACAAATATCGAGGAACACGGTTCTGCAACTTGTTCAAGGAAATGCGTATGCTGATGCTGTGATGATAAAAGGGAAAAGGGCAGCCGTAATTGCTTTATTCTCAGTAATTCTGTTAGGGCTGGGCTATTTATCCATGTTTTACTTGAATAAATTGAAGGGATCCGGCCTCCTGATTGCGGCGCTTTTAACAACAGCGGGAACATATTTATTCTTCGCTTCGGCTTTTCCGTTTATTGTAAAGAAATGTAAGAAGAGCAGTGAAAAAGGTTTGAATGCTTTTACATTTGCCCAGCTAACTTTCCGTATTAATGGTTTAACAAAAATGTTAGCTACAGTAGCCATGTTGATTGCTCTCGGGGCAGGAGCCATTTCAGGCGGAATGGCCTTTAAAAATAATGTCATTAAATCTACAGACAGTTATGAAATATATGATTCTGTAATTATGAATCCAACAACAAAAGAGATGGAAATCTTAAATGGTATTCCTTTTGAGGAAAAAAGTGAATATCGATATAAAATGGACAATCACTACTTTTATTTTGTAAAAGAAGATTTAGTAAAAAATCCTCCATTAATCCCTATTGGAGACAGTGAGGAAGATACAGACAAACGAAAGCGTGTTTCCGAAGACCTGCCCGTAGGTGCTGTGTCAGGGTATAGTCAAGAATCGAACCAAAATACAGAGATGATCCCTGAAGAATGGCAAACGGCTTTTATCAGTATGCAGCCGATCTATATAGATAAGCCCATAAAAATTATCGATGTAAAAATGTACGATCAGTTAAAAGGTAAAGACGGCATCATTTTTATTGGCAAAACAGATAATTTTGTTGCACATATAAAAGAATGGAAAAAGCTTAATGAATTACAGTTAGCTAAATATAAAGAAATGAGTGCGGATCCTTCGTTAAGTAAATATGAAATTTACAATGAGTTTTATACGGTAGCTAGTGGTATGGTATTTATGGGGTTCTTCTTAGGAATTGCCTTCTTGGCCATGATGGCAAGCTGTTTAATGTTTAAAATTCTATCTGGTGCATCAACAGATATTTCGCGATATGAAATGCTTCATAAAATAGGTGTTCGTCGTACGTTATTAACGAAGTCCATCTATAAAGAGCTGCTCATCGTATTTTTAGCTCCAGCTATTATTGGTATGGTCCATGTTTTCGTTGGAATGAACATTTTTGGCTTTTTTGTAATCGATCCGTATTATCGTATTTGGCTACCGATCGTTATTTTTCTATTTGTTTATACGGCCTATTATCTTATTACAGTTCATTTATATAAAAGAATTGTTTTTCCGAAAAAAGTATAATTCATATAAACTAATTCCACAAAAGGGCGCACTAGATTTGCAAAAAACATCCAAAATATGGTAATTATTTGAGCGGCGTGAACAGTCAAACACATAGGTGGCGTCCTTATCAACAACAAGAGCAACGGCAACTTCCTGGTCAGATACTGCCGTGGTGGAAGCAATAATCCCTTGGGGATAGCTTGTATCCTCATTCAAGACAGCCAGGCGGAGGTGAATGTTCTTATCCCTGGAAGCGTAGGCCCATTCCCCGGCTTTTTGAGGCAGGGTGATTTCACTTGAGTCTACTACGGCAAGCGGGCCAATATCCATGACGTTCTGCACTCCCCGGTGATGGGCGTCAATCCAACCGAAAAGACTTACGGACAGTTCCTGAAGAAGGCCAATAGGAAGCTTTTCCAGTTTTCGGTATATTGTTGATTCGTGAATGTCTTCCAGGCCAATCAGCTTTTGGAGCTCGTCATTGGCTCTAAGGTTCTCCTGTGCATTCCAAAGGGAGAGCCGCTGATGTAGAAAGGCTTCAACAAATATCAGAATAGCTTTGCCGGACAAAAGCTTTTTGGCGTAGTGGTCCAAAAAGGGATGTCGGTAATTTTCCAGGTTTAATAGGCGCAAACAGTTTTAACTACGGTAGACTTGGGTAAAGGTTGTTGAACAACCATTTTGTTCCCTCCTAAAGGTGAAGTTGGTGGTGGTAACCACGCATTTTGCGTCTTACTTCTTCTTTAGGAGTATTTTTGTGTTCTTAAACCCGTTTTTGAGTTCTTAGTTCTATAAATGGAATATTTTGGAATCTATTTGCAAATCTAGTGTACAATTCTCTTTAATCATTCGTTTTTCTCTTCCTTTTCATCCTCGCTTTCTTTATTCCAACATTTATTTGTTGAGAGTGAATGTAACCTAATTGAGAGCGGATGTAACCTAATTGTATTATTTCCCAAATGCCATTGTTATATAAACCTAGTAACATGGTAGGCAAATGAAAAGAGAGAAAAACTCAAACCAACTGTGATTAAAATTCTTTAGTACAACGTATATAGTTATGTAATCCTCATATATTTTTTAGAATGAAAAACACAAATCGTTTTACGAAGGAGTGGGTGCATTGTCAACCGTTATATTTACTTCGATTATTACTGGCGGAATTGTGGCTATTATCGTAGTCAATTATTTAAAGAAAAAGAATAACTCAGGACAATAAGAATCACTTGGGAATTTCCTTTGTTGAAAGATGTAATGAATATTGCTTTAGTTATTCATATTTACATAGATAGCTAAAGAATAAAAATAAGGAGGATATCGAATGATTGCAACGATTGAGAACACACATTTTCAGCCATTGTCTCTTAATGAAATGTACCTGATTGATGGTGGAGCATGGAGTTGGGGTGACTTTGCGAAGTCAACCGTCGGTGGAGCAGCTGGTGGTGCCGCCGGTGGTGCTATAACAGGTTCATTTGCTGGAGGAGTCGGTGCATTACCAGGCGCAGGAATTGGCGCATTAGCCGGTGGAGCTGCTGGTGCTGTAACTTATGCAGTTGTCGGTTGGTGGTAATGAGTTGATGCAAAGTGATAATCAAGTGTAGGGTGATTATCACTTGTGTTTCAGCAATAGCACTGTTTTTGGTTGAGGCACCTATCTTGATAGGTGTCTCATTCCATTACATCACAATAATAAATACAAGCATGCAAGCCATTCAAACCTTATGTGAACATCCGAGCTTGATTGAATTAAAGGAGGTTCAATAATGACCAATTTTTCACTTGTTTTGATTGGTATAGCAATTTTGCTTATCAATCTAACCTTTACTATATCGATAAGATGGTATATTTTACATGAATTTGAACAGAAAAAGGCATCAGAAAATCTTCTGAATACTTTTCAAACATTTGAAATGATCTTGTATTTTTGCACAGTGATTTTCGCTGCGATGATTTCCTATATTACTTATCGTGTAGGAGCAAGCTTTGATCTTACCATATATATTTTGGCTTTTATCCCATTTTTATACGTGATCTCGCAATTATTAATCAGTCGATTTTTGTTTCATAAAATACATAAAATCATTCGAAAAACTGAAAGCACGGTTAAAGAAGATCTTCTATTTTTTATAAAAATGTTAGGCATTATGATCATCCCGAGTATTTTAATTATTTTGTTTAGAGTTTATTACATACAGCATATGGGTACTAACGAGTTTTTTCTTTATTTTGTCATCATTTTTGGCCTATTTCTTTTTTTTATAGCTTATCCGCACTTACTGAAATATGCTTTGAAAGCAAGGCAAATCGAATCGATAGAAACAAAGAAGGAAATTACCCAATTTCTGCGAAAACAACAAGTGGAAAATATGGAAGTTTATCAATTCGCAACGAAGAAAAGCAAAACAGCAAATGCCATGATTATAGGCATATTTAAAAAGAAAATATTTTTTTCTGACTACTTATTGGAACATTTGACAATTGAAGAAACATGTGCCGTATTAGCACATGAATTAGGCCATTATAAAAAGAAACATTTATTAATAAAAGTTTTTTTGATTGCCTTTGCAGTTCCTTTATTTACAGGACTTGGTTATTTAATGGATGAAATGGAGGAATTATTCGATTTTACAATTGCCATCCCAGTGGGCGTCGTATTTATATTAGGAACATTATTCGCTTATTTAGGATTTGTATTTTTAAAATTAACAAAAATGCAAGAGTATCAAGCCGATCAATATGCGTTGCAAATAGGTGTCTCATCAGCTACGTATATTTCTGCTTTAACAAAGGTCGCTAAGCTTAATAATCAACCACTATCGGTTGGTAATCTAAGTGAATTATTAAGTACACACCCATCATTAGACAAACGATTGAAAAAAATCATGGATCGACAATGTTGATGATATCGGTTAGCTTACTCTCATTGAAGGTAATCAAATAATTGGAGGTAAATAAAATCATGTTAGAAACGGAAGGAATTCAAAAAGATCAAAGCATTAAATATGAAAATCTAGTTTCACTGCGAAAAAAATTATTCCAAGAGGAAATCCAGCCGGAACTTATCAAGTTAGCGGAATATATGAAAAATAAAAATGTACAAAGAAAAGGACCGATGATTTCAACGACTTACGATGTGGAAGAGGTTGACGGAAAGCAATTACTGGATATGGAGTTTCTTTTTCCTGTTAATCAAAACATTGATTTACCAGAAGACTATCGTTTTAAACCGATATTTCATCTTGTCCACGCTATTTATAAACGACATATTGGAGCTGCCGAGACATTAGAGGAAACGTATAATGAATTACACGCATACATGAAAGAAAACCAACTTCAACAAATTACATCGGGCTACAATATTAATATAAATGAAAAGGAAGCAGCAGCTGGAAAGACACCGATTATTGATGTATATATTGGGGTCAACCCATCGATTTTGTAAAACTTCTGCTTTATCATGCAGTGAAATAAATTTTTTGGAAGTGTACAAATGTTTTCGAAAATGATGGAAAAGTTTAAAAAATATCATTGTATTAAACAACACGATATTCGCGATTGCGGTGCTGCCTGCTTGGCAACCGTTTGCAGACAATACGGTCTAAAAATACCAATTTCAAAAATCCGCGGCGCTGCGGGTACCGATAAACAAGGAACGAATGTTTATGGGCTTGTTCAAGCTGCAGAAAAACTAGGATTTACAGCTAAAGGTGTAAAAGGCGATAAAGAAGCATTATTTCAAGAATTCCCTTTACCGGCAATTGCGCATGTCATTGTTGATGAATCGTTATTACATTACGTTGTCATCCACCGGATTAAAGAGGATGAAATATTGGTTGCAGATCCTGCAGAAGGCCTTGTTACTTATTCTCCTGAGGAATTTTTGAAAATATGGACAGGAGTACTTGTATTAATGGTGCCCACCCCCCAATTTGAAAAGGGTGACGAAACCAAAGGGTTATTTCAACGTTTCTTAGGATTTTTAAAACCCCAAAAGAAACTTATTGCTCATATATTTTTTGCATCCCTTTTATATACAATCTTTGGGATTTTGGGCGCATTTTATTTTCAGTTTTTAATTGATGATATTTTGCCATACGGTTTACGTCAAACATTACATGTCATTTCCATTGGGATTATTGCTCTGTATACCTTTCAAGTCATTTTAAATATGTTCCGCTCTCAGTTGCTTTTATATTTAGGGCAGAAATTAGACATTAACTTGATGCTTGGCTATTATCATCATGTTTTAACATTGCCGATGGATTTCTTTGGAACGAGAAAAGTGGGCGAGATTGTCTCACGGTTTAATGATGCTTCAAAAGTAAGAGAGGCCATGTCTAGTGCCACATTAACAGTTTTTATTGACATATTAATGGTGATTGTCGGAGGAGGCATTTTATTCATACAGAGTGCTTTTTTATTTGGCATCACAGTTATTATCGTACCGATTTATGCACTCATTGTCTGGTTTTATCAAAAACCATATGACCGGGTAAATCGAAAAGAGATGGAAGAAAACGCCCAACTTACGTCTTACCTTGTAGAATCGCTCAACGGGATAGAAACGGTAAAAGCCTATAATGCAGAACGTAAAACGAATATCGAAACAGAAATGCGCTTTATCAAATTTATCAGAACAGTATTTAAACGTGGAACAATGAGTAATGTACAAGATTCTTTCAAAACATTTGTAGAACTCATTGGCGGTGTTGTTATTCTATGGGCCGGTGCTTATCAAGTGATCGAAGGTCATTTATCTGTGGGGCAACTTATTACATATAATGCATTACTTGCTTATTTTCTCAATCCAATCAGAAATTTAATCAATTTACAACCAACGCTATTAACAGCTGTTGTTGCAGCGGATCGTCTTGGAGATATTTTAGATTTGGAGCCCGAAAAGGCCCCTAATGAAGCTCAGAAAATAAATCCAGCCACACTAAAAGGTCAAGTGAAGATAAATGATTTAGACTTCCGTTATGGTACACGGGATTGGGCATTGAAACAAATTAATGTAACCGTTCGGCAAGGTGAGAAAGTAGCCCTTGTCGGTGAAAGTGGTTCAGGAAAGACGACACTTGTAAAGTTATTAATGAATTTTTATCCGCTTGAAAAAGGAGAAATTCTCATTAAAGATTACAATATACAAGATATAAATCGAGAAGCTCTTCGGGAAAAAATCGCCTATATTCCACAAGATACTTTCTTTTTCAGTGGCACCATTCGGGAAAACTTAACACTTGGGGTGGATGACTCGATTGAATTTGAGGAAATTGTGCAAGCGTGTAAATATGCAAGAGCGCATGAATTTATTAATCATTTGCCATTCCGTTATGATACGGTGCTGGAGGAAGATGCATCGAATCTATCAGGCGGGCAACGTCAACGTTTAGCAATTGCCCGGGCCATCTTGAAAAAACCGGACATACTCATTATGGATGAAGCGACGAGTAATTTAGATTCAACGACAGAAAAGGCGATTTCAGAAACGATACAGGAAATATGTGGAGACATTACAATGATTATTATTGCTCATCGTTTGAGTACGATTATGAAATGCGACTCAATTTTGGTGATGGATGGCGGGGAAATCATTGAATCGGGTTCTCATAGTGAGTTGATGGAACAAAAAGGTAAATATTATCATCTGTGGAAAGATCAACTTCCGCCAAATGAACAAAGTGGTGAAGAACGATGCGAGAAGACATAAAAAACTTAAATGAACTTAGTGACAGCAGAGAATTATTAGAGGCACGGCCTAATCCAATGATTGCATGGTTTATTTATTTGCTATTAATCATTTTTGTTTTTGCCATCATATGGACATGCTTTGGAGAAATAGATGAGGTGGTAAAAGCAGATGGTGTGGTGCGTACGAATGAAATCGTCAGTACAGTTCGAAATGAAACACCTCGTCAGGTAAAACGGATCGCTTTTTCAGAAGGGCAGCATGTGGAAACAGATGATATCCTTTTTGAATTAGATTCTAGTGAGGAAGAATTACAAAAAGAAAAACTTGAAGAAGAAATCGGTGAAAAGGAAAAAAGCTTAAAGATGCAGAGTTGTTAAAATTAAGCATTGAAAAAGGGGAGAATCAGTTTAAGGACGAGGCAGAAGACAATGAATATTATCAAAGGTATCAAGCTTATCAATCAAATCTTTCTTTGATAAAGCAAGAACATGAAAGTGCTAAATTAGAAGTTAGTGAGAACCGCGAAAGTCAAAAATCCCAAAAAGCAAGTATTCAATCACAAAAAGAACGTTTGGAAAATAAATCTAGTCAGTTGAAACGACTTCGAGATGCGATAAATAATAAAAAAAATGTTTTTAAAAAAGAAGAAACTCCTTATTATCATCGTTTTTTAGATATTAATGGAATGATCGAACAGTTAGATAAAACTATAAACGAAACAAAAGAAGCTTATGAAACGATGAAAGAAAACAGTAATACGACAGATTCTCCTGAAATGGAAAAGCAGCTGAATGAAGCAAAAAAAGCGTATGAAGAGGCAATAGTAAAACGTGATCAGTATAAAAATCAACAATTACTGCAAGTAAATAGTGAGATTGAGCAAGCCGAAGATAAAATAAAGGAAGTTGAAGCAACATCAGGTTCCGATATTGATTTTGCAAACTTGGAAGAAAGCTACGATAAAAATTATCAAGCTTCCGTTGAGAAATATAAATCAGATTCGTTAGTTGAAGTTACAAATGAATTCGAAGATGTGGAACAACAAATTGAGCAATTACAACATGAATTAGCTGCGATTGAGCAACAAATTGAGACGAATCTGGTAAGAGCTCCAAGATCAGGGGTGGTAAATGTACGGGCAGACATCTCCGAGGGGGATCTCTTGCAAGCGGGTACAGAAGTATTAACCATTATTCCGGAAACTAACCCTTCCACTTATACAGTACAATTGTCTGTATTAAATCAAGACATAGCTAAAATTAATATTGGAGATGAAGTAAAATTCAGCATTCATTCGTTGCCATATGAGGAATATGGGAAAGTCGAAGGAAAAATCACTCAAGTGAGCTCAGATGCAACCGTCGATCCAGAAACAGGTATGAGTTATTATTTAGTGGAAGCGACCATCGATAATGAAACACTTTATGGTCATAAAGGTGATGAAGGAGCAATTAAAATAGGAATGACAACAGAAGCTCATATTGTCACTGACTCTAAAAAAATATTATACTTTTTATTGGAGAAGATGCATTTAAAAGACTGGTAAAAGTTATGGAGAAACTTGTTCCAAATTTTCATATTTGGAACGGTGTGGATTTAAGAAGGTTAGCTAACCACCTGTTATGATTAAATGTTTTATGATAATAAAGTTGTTTAAACACCAGTCATGCTATTCAACGTAATAAAAGAAGGTGTCCACTTTAGAAATGTCTTATCATATTTTAATAATAATGGAATTGAGGTGTGACAAATGACGGAACAGCAATGTCCCGAATGTGGAAGTACAGAATTAGGAGTAGCGAAATGGTCAGGTATGGCCAATCTTCAACCCGTCGGAAAACTTAATTTGAAAGGTGGATCCCCAGTTCTTGCGACGCTTTGTACAGAATGTGGCTACATTTTATCTATTAAGGTAAAAGAACCTCATATTTTTAAAAAGTGATTAACATCCCGATAAATTCCCCAATCCTCCGCAAGCGGACTTAATAAATATATTGATACATGAGGGTTCTGCCATTAGATGATGTGCTTTGAAAACCCAAAAATTAAAGAACGTAAGAAGTACGGTCTTAAAGGCGCTCGTCGTGCACCACAGTTCTCTAAGCGTTAATTATCAATACTTACAGCCCTTTTCCGATCCATCGGAATGGGGCTGTTTTTATTTTAAAAGCAGCTGTTAATCTACATTGCATCCATCATTTATACATAAACAGAAAAAGACCACACGATGAATAGCACACTTACTATTCCCCATATCGTGGCTCCTGCTATCCACCAAACAACGGGTTTAGCTGCTTCCGTATCATCTTTGTTTTCTATTGCAAAAGCAACTCTTTCCTCCATGCCTTTTTTCATTGATATAAGGACAAAAAGTCCTATTACGATAAAACCAACCGTTATCCAAAGTAATAAATTCATTTTAACACTCCATTTCTGATAGGATACTTTCTAAATAAACTATTTAGACAGCACTTTAATACATTTGGTTCAATTAATCTAGATTCCTATCTAATAATACCCCAGTTTGTTCTGCCATAACACGGGCTGGTAAAGACTTTTCATACTCCCACAGAATTGCAACTAATCTTGGTAGAAAAAGGAGCAGCTTGCTTATTTTTCTTCTACTTGTATCATTATTTTTGTGACGTAATTATCTTCCCCACTTACACTTACCTCATCAATTACATACTCTTCAAAGCTATCACCACATATACGATATCCTTCCTTACTCAAATAAGCTTTTATTTTTTCATAAGTATCCTGAATCGCCACATAACTTCCTTTATGATAGCCAACCACATATTTTCCGGCTTTTTTGATAAAAGGTTCTACTAAATCAGATTGATTCACACGCATAAAAAAATGCGAATAACTCCAATAGTTCCCCGCTTCTACATGCTCTTGACGAATCAAAACTCCAATAGGATAGCCTATATCGAGTTCCTCTTGCTTTGTATATTTAATAAACGACATAATTGACTTTGTACATTCTTTATCGGAACATGTTAGAATATCTTCACTTAATACATAGTATTCTATTTCTCTTTCTTCGATTGTAAACTGGTCAAAATCCAAACGTAATGCTTCCCCAATTTGTTTTTTCTTGTTTTGAATAATTTGCTGAGTACGCTGCATTTTCGCGATTTTCCTTTTCATTGCTTCCTCTTTTTCCGTTAATAATTCGAGTGCCTCCTGGGGGCTTTTGGAATGAAAAAAATCTTTAATTTCCGCTAAAGACATTCCAATTTCTTTTAGCATCTCAATCACGCTAAAAACTTCTGTTTGTTGAATGGAATAATAACGATACCCATTTTCATTTTTATACTCTGGTTTTAAAAGACCGATATCATCATAATGAAAAAATGTTTGTTTTTTCACGCCACATAAATCTGCAAATTCTCCTGTTGTAAATAGTCTTTTTTTCGATTCCATTTTTTCTACCTCTTCTCTCTTGACTATACGGTAACCGAATACCTTATCATCATAACATAGATAGTACGTGAAACGTCGAATGGAAAAATTCAAAAAATTTAAATTATAGGCGGTATTATTTATGGAAAACAATCATTCAATGATGCAAACGATGGAGCCTCATCAATTATTTAGGAAGTATTTAATCCCTTCCTTATTCGGAATGATGTTGATGGCAATCAATATTTTAATCGATGGTCTATTCGTCAGTCATGGTGTTGGAGAAAAGGGACTCGCAGGTGTTAACATCGCAGTACCGATTTATTCGGTCATTTTATCCGTTTCTTTGTGGATTGGCATGGGAGGGGCAACGTTGTATTCAATCGCACTTGGGCAAAGCAATCAACATCGGGCAAAAGAAATATTTACACATTCGATTGTTCTTGCAATTGTGACGACAGGATTAATTATTGGATTCTGTCTATTATTTGAGCAGAAACTTGCTTATATATTCGGGGCAAATGATGTAATTATTTCATATGTTATCGATTATCTTCAAATTATTCTTTTGTTTGGGATTGTCTTTGTACTTGAGAATATTTTAAGTATTTTTATCCGAAATGACGGAAATCCTACGCTCGCTATGACAGGATTAATTGTGACAGCTGTTGTGAATATTATTTTAAATTATCTTTTTATCTTCATATTCCATTGGGGAGTAAAAGGGGCTGCCTATGCAACAGTAATCGGTACTTTCATAGGAATTCTCGTTTTGTTTACACACTTCTTAACGAATAAAAAACAATTAGGGTTCATCCATACGAGACTCGACCATTCTATAGTAAAGAATATTTTCTCGATTGGTTTTCCGAGCTTTATCGTTGAAGGATCAACTGCAGTGATGATGGTTGCATCCAATATAACATTTAGCTATTATGTCGGAGAAACGGGCGTTGTAGCTTATGCTGTGGTCAACTATATGCATACGGTGTTTCTTATGCTCTTTATCGGGATTGGAGCAGCCCTACAACCTATTACAAGTTACCATTTTGGTGCAAAGCTTTATCAACGTATGAAACAATTTGTCCGGATAGCAATGATTACAGGAATTGGTCTAGGTGTGGCTGTATTTATTGTTGGCTTAGTCGGAAAAGGGTTTATTATCGATTTATTTGGGATTGATATTCCCGAAATTATTGATTATACGAAAATTGAAATTGTCTACTTTTTTGCGGGATATCTATTTTTGGGAATCAATATGGTATTTGTTGAATATTATCAATCAATTAAAAATACCCGTATTGCTACATGGATTATTTTAAGTCGCAGCTTTATCTTATTCATCCCTTTACTTTGGACTTTTCCGAATTTCTTCGGTTCTAATACGATTTGGCTTGCTTTTCCAGTAGCTGAGGGGTTAACGGTACTTATCATGTATCTAGCATTAAAATTCAAATGGATTGAACTTATTCCAAGAGATAATGCCGAAGCTGTTCAAAAGGTGAGGGTAAGTAATAAATAAGGGGATAATGTAAAATTGGATTGATAATTTTTGAGCTTAGTGCGATGTCTTTCAAGTCCAAGTAACTCAAGGATTAGATCAAAGGGTAAAAAATTCACCCCAAAAATAAGAAAATAGGTGAAACCGCGCCAATACTGAGTTAAAATGGTAGTTAATCAAACCGAACCATTAACCAATTAGGGGGATCACCATTGAAAATGATCATGTTATCCCGGCAAAATTGGCTTAGAATAAATGATATTTATCTCTACCCTTAAAATATTGAATTTTCATCCAAATTAGTTTTTTAATTCGTTTCGAATTATATTTCTATAATCAAATTGAAAATTAGGAGGTATGTCCAGTGTAAAATTCCCTTTTTATCATAAAAAGTCAAAATGATAATTAAGGGGTAGAAATAATGAAAAATAATTCGTTTCGTTTCTTATGGATAGGCCAATTATTCGCTAATTTAGGTGATGTGTTTTATGTAGTGGGGTTAATATCTATTTTATATTCAGTAACAGGGTCTGCAATGTATTTGGCACTGTTACCCTTTTTAAATACGTTTGGAAGATTTATAAGCAGTTTCATTTCACCATTATTATTGAACAGATATAGACTGAAATCACTTTTGATAAGCTCACAATTAAGTAAAACAACTATATTATTATTACTAGCATCTTGGATGAGTTTTCAATCATTGCTTGGAATTTGGTATATTGTTTGTTGTATCTTATTAATAGCTTTCTTTGATGGGTGGGCAATGCCGGCAACAAATGCTATTGTTCCCAGATTAGTCAAAGAATCTGAATTATTGAAAGCAAATAGTTTTATTTCAGTTATTAATGAAACCGTTCAATTAGGTGGTTGGGCGTTGGGTGGATTACTTGTTGCACTAATAAATGGACAAAATGTAATTTGGCTTACCTTCTTCTTGTTTGTCTTATCTACAATCATGATGGTACAGATTGTAGATAATACACCTATCCAAGTTAAAGAAGAGAAACAAAAAACATTCGAAGCTTTAAAAGAGGGCTGGCTTACAATATGGAAGACTCCGATCTTTCGAAGCATCCATGTCATGATTTTTATAGAAGCTATTGCAAATGTAGTTTGGGTGGCAGCCATTCTTTATGTGTTTGTAAATGAAGTATTAAATGTAACAGAAGCATGGTGGGGTTATATAAACACTGCATTCTTTCTAGGTTTGATACTAGGTGGAGTATTCTGTTCAAGATATTCGGTAAAAATTGAAAAGAACATGAGGAAGACTGTGTTATATTCTTCGTTCGGTGTCTCCATTGTAACGCTCTTATTTGCATTAAATTCAGTAGCTTGGGTAGCATTAATAATGGTAGCTGTAAGTGGATTCATAGATCAAATGAAAGGTATTACTATAAACACATATTTACAAAAAGAAGCATCTATTGAAGATTTACCTAGGATATATAGTGCTCAATATTCTATGGTTTCATTAGTTTTTGGGTTTTCTTCGTTAGCTTTCGGAGGAATTGCGGAGTACTGCAGTGTACAACTTGCATTTATTGTTGCAGGATTACTCTTAGCAGGATCGGGAATTTATATACTGACCATTAAAAATCGATTCCCTAACAATTATAAATTAGCAGAGAACAATTAATTCATCGAAAGGCTGCATAAGGTTTTGATATGCAGCCTTTATTAAACTTCGGAAATTAGTCATGGTTTATTTTGTCCTTTTCTTCATAGGTGCTAAACTTCTTATTTAATAAACTCAAGTAATCACCACCTTGAATCTATTATATTCGAATAATCATTAAAATAAACTTACATAGTAGTCATACGGAGCAAGAATACTATTAAGAGGCAGCTTGTTTGAAAAAGTCCCCGACCGAGCTGGGAAAGTAAAACTTCAGGGAACCGACCGGCTTTCTATATTCAGAGAGCTTTCAAATGTTGAAAAATACATTTTTCTGTTGGAGACGTTTTGGGTGGATGTAGATTGGACTGAACTTCAAGAGGAAAGATTTCATTTTGTACACAAATCGGTTCAGGACTTGTTTTACTTTATTTTAAAGAAATTGGATGGAGGTATAAATAGATTAGATAAAAATCTTAGTTTAGATGAGAAGATAGTATCTGAGCGCTTAGAACATTGGAATATTTTCTTTTATATTTTCAGTGGCTCGGATTATGGGAATGTGAAAAAGATGAAGAAGCACTTGATCGGTATTACCGGAAAAATTGGTATTTTGCTAAATCAATTCAAGTAAAGGAGTTCGGCTTGAATCTGATATCGATTTTACTGTATGAACGTAATTTGCAGTTTTGGAATATCCCATTTCAGCAGGAGCATGGTGAGGTCAATCCTATTCCTGGATCACCATTAGAAGAGTTCATTTTTAATTTACCCGAAGAAATTGAAGAATATTTTATTCATCAAAAGGAAGGGAATCATTTATATGATTTTGGGGATGAATGGATATTTACTATTGTCGTAAAACAAATTCTTGAACAAGATTCTGAACTATTGACGCCGTATGTAAAGGAGAAAGGGGAGAAGGGCCAGTATGAGGATTGGAGCTGGTGATATCAGTTTCTAAAGTAAGGACAACATCCCCCTAATCTCTTCAGTGAAGCCAAAAAATGAGCTCTCAACCATTTGGGTAGGAGTCATTTTTTTGAAAAATTTCCAATAACAATTTATCAAGTTAAATCACTCAAATGCTCACGGAGATAGCTGTGACGGTCTTTTATATACTGGTTGATGAAGGCAATTTCATCCGTAAACTCTTCCATTGATTTTGTGTAATAAGGGTCTTCTTCTAAATGTGGTTGTATTGCTTCGACATAAGCGTTAATTTTGGGCATAAGAATTTCAGGTCGAAAATGATGGTCCAAAATTTCCTCGAGTATCTCCTTATATTTTTTTCGATAGGTGGAGTTCTGAAGTAATTTTTCAACGAGTATATTTGTTTGATCCCCGTATATAGGGACATAGTCATACTCCATTATCTCCCCATGACAATCACGTCCCCATGTCGCTTCATGATCCCATGGACTAATGGAGAATAGGTTTGTTTCAGCGTTGAGAAATATCGCATAATTTTGGTGGAAACCATCAAAGTTTTGAATACATACGACACCAGCTAACCACCGTAAAAACGTATGAACATCGAGATAATTTTCAACTTCCTTCGTAAATTCATCATCGGATAGAGCGTTTATTTTATAAATAAACTCTCGAAAATATAGTCCCTCTTTTACAGTTCCGTATTTACATTCATAGCCAGATAATAAGTCTAACTTCGACCTTTTCTCATAATAACTATACAGGGAAAAATCAGCATCACTGTTAATAGCGTAAAAAATGGCTTTTACCGGTATGTTTCTTTTTTCAAAATAAAGTTGGTCCAACGATTCAATTTTGAGGTAGATACCTGACTTCTTTCCATTAATTTTTAAAAAGACATGTCTCGCTGATGGGACGAAAACCCCAATATCATGAAAAAAATCAAAAGAAAGCTTGGAGCGGATAAGTGAGGTATCTAAAAATTCTGCATTTAGATGGAATTCTTGGTTTTTTCGATAATTTGCTCGCTTTTTTATCGTAATCAGGTACGATTTTTTTGCAAACTCTCTTATATGATTTCCCCGATACGCAAGATTTATAGGAAATGTTTTATTATGAATGGTAAGTTTTGCCGGAATAGGTTCATCAGACCATATATCCGTCATTAGTTCACGAAGATTTGCTGGATGGATGAAAAGTGAATATGTTGGGATGGTTGTTCTATCCATGAAAATCCCTCCAACCTTTAAGTTTGGCAATTAATAAATCATATGAAAGATAAGTGGTGAGTGCTTGTACTGCTATCCTGTTTTTACCGTTTCTAAATCATGGGAATCATTTTTTGGGCTCTATACTTGTGACGATTAATAGGGGGTTAGATACATATACAGTCAAAACGGACAAGGATTTCATAATAATAACTAAATTGTATTGAAAGGGGGGAGTTTTCATTGTCTAATGAAACTTCAGAAATGAGTAGGAGTAGTGGATTTAATATGAGGGAGCAAAGTGAAATGGATTGGAATACAAGTGGCTCGCGTTCCAGTGAAAGAAGGAGCGATAAATTTACAAGTGGCTCGCGTTCCAGTGAAAGAAGGAGCGATAAATTTACAAGTGG
>NZ_LN868936.1:432464-443402 GCF_001244735.1 Bacillus andreraoultii | reverse complement strand
TAATGGAGAATAGGTTTGTTTCAGCGTTGAGAAATATCGCATAATTTTGGTGGAAACCATCAAAGTTTTGAATACATACGACACCAGCTAACCACCGTAAAAACGTATGAACATCGAGATAATTTTCAACTTCCTTCGTAAATTCATCATCGGATAGAGCGTTTATTTTATAAATAAACTCTCGAAAATATAGTCCCTCTTTTACAGTTCCGTATTTACATTCATAGCCAGATAATAAGTCTAACTTCGACCTTTTCTCATAATAACTATACAGGGAAAAATCAGCATCACTGTTAATAGCGTAAAAAATGGCTTTTACCGGTATGTTTCTTTTTTCAAAATAAAGTTGGTCCAACGATTCAATTTTGAGGTAGATACCTGACTTCTTTCCATTAATTTTTAAAAAGACATGTCTCGCTGATGGGACGAAAACCCCAATATCATGAAAAAAATCAAAAGAAAGCTTGGAGCGGATAAGTGAGGTATCTAAAAATTCTGCATTTAGATGGAATTCTTGGTTTTTTCGATAATTTGCTCGCTTTTTTATCGTAATCAGGTACGATTTTTTTGCAAACTCTCTTATATGATTTCCCCGATACGCAAGATTTATAGGAAATGTTTTATTATGAATGGTAAGTTTTGCCGGAATAGGTTCATCAGACCATATATCCGTCATTAGTTCACGAAGATTTGCTGGATGGATGAAAAGTGAATATGTTGGGATGGTTGTTCTATCCATGAAAATCCCTCCAACCTTTAAGTTTGGCAATTAATAAATCATATGAAAGATAAGTGGTGAGTGCTTGTACTGCTATCCTGTTTTTACCGTTTCTAAATCATGGGAATCATTTTTTGGGCTCTATACTTGTGACGATTAATAGGGGGTTAGATACATATACAGTCAAAACGGACAAGGATTTCATAATAATAACTAAATTGTATTGAAAGGGGGGAGTTTTCATTGTCTAATGAAACTTCAGAAATGAGTAGGAGTAGTGGATTTAATATGAGGGAGCAAAGTGAAATGGATTGGAATACAAGTGGCTCGCGTTCCAGTGAAAGAAGGAGCGATAAATTTACAAGTGGCTCGCGTTCCAGTGAAAGAAGGAGCGATAAATTTACAAGTGGCTCGCGTTCCAGTGAAAGAAGGAGCGATAAATTTACAAGTGGCTCGCGTTCCAGTGAAAGAAGGAGCGATAAATTTACAAGTGGCTTGCGTTCTAGTGGAAGAAGGAGTGACTATTATTCAAGTGGCAGAAACACAATAAGTAACGAATTGACAAAGTTAAGCCCAGGTCAGTTTCTTGTCAAAGCCGTTGCTAGTGATATTACGATAACGGTTCAATTAAGAGATGGCGAGGTTATTACAGGGATCTACTCCGGTGCTACAGATGGTTTCATCGCAGTAGGAGATAAAAATGATATTGAACCGAATGATATTGTAGCTTTCTCTCTATAGTGCTTACCGTTACTAAGCAGTTTTTTTACCAATAGATTAACTAATTCCTGGCGAAGTGTCTTTAGAATTATTTTACTAGTTGTTGACCCAATTATCTCGAACAATAGGATAAAACAACATAATAAATAGAATAGAGGACAACTGTATCATTTTAATAGCGAAACTTAAAAATTAATATAAACACACAAACAACTAGGACAATCCCTTCATAGTATGAAGTATCAACAGTGAAAGGTGGTGAAATGAATTGCCAAGAACACGTGGACGTAGATCGCCTGGCCACAGAACAAGAGGCCGCAGAACAACAGGCCGCAGAACAACAGGCCGCATAACTACGGGTCGCAGAACAACGGGACGTAGAACAACAGGACGTATGAGACGAGGTGTAGGACCGGGTAATCTTTTTGTGAATACAGTTTCTATCGGTACAACGGTAACAGTCAGATTATCGAATAGTAATGTTATCACAGGAAGATACTTTGGTCTTGTAAATGGATTGATTACGATTGGTAGTAATTTCATCGATCCAAATGATATTGTAGCATTCTCAGTTTAATTAATAGTACCAGTCGATGTTGCAAGAGGAACCCTGTAGATTAGAATCTACAGGGTTCCATCAATTTTTTAGAACTTAAATTTTTATCCTTTTCCAGAAAAATATCAACATGGTTGTATGATACATTCAGACTTATGAACTATAGTGGGGTTGAAATATACAGCTTTATGTCGAAAAACTAGGGCTATAAAGGTAATTTAGTTTCTAGGTCTTTTGCATTCGAATTTGTCGAATGGGATGGAAAAGCGACTTAAAAAATAGGTGTACCATCTTTTTGTTGTCAAAAAAACGAGATTTTGTAGTTCTTTTGTATGAAAACAGGAACAAGGGTGCGTAATATAATTCTAAATTTTTGAAGTAGTAATAATGATTCTAATCTACTATTTCCAATTTAGATACCTTGTTCTATACTCCGTAATTAGAGGTATTTCCTATTTTACATCCAGAGATTTCCTCATAGATTGTAGTAAAGGGATGTTTTAATACATATATAAAAGACATACTTCAGAGTCCTTATTTTTCGTACTCCCATTACTATAAGCCTTGTCATGAACCATAGTCATAGGAAATATTTCGATTAAATATAGTAGGAGGGGAATGGGATGAAGAGGAAAGTGTCACTTCTTTCTCTCGCTTTCTTGCTCGCTTTTTCACCAGCAGTAGCTTTTGCGGCTGAAAACGAAAAGTCGGTTGGGAATGAAAATGTCGAGCAAAAAGTCACTGTACAAGATGTATCAAATGTAGTGACTAATGAAGGAGCGGAAGAGAAACAAGCAAATTCAGAAGTACAAGAAACGGCTTCGGATGTAAAAAACAATGTACCTACAGAGGAAACGTCAAAAAAAGAGGAAGTAGCTCCGACAGTAGAGGGTGAAGAAAAGGTTGACGAGGCTACTAAACATGAACAGACGACAACAAATAAGGAAGATGCCGCAACAGAAGAAGCAAATCCAGTGAGTAAACAAGAAGAAGCAGAGAGCGGTGTTGAAGACGAGGGTGAAATAAGTGAAGATAACACTGCTAATGAAAATACGAACGATGAGGAAACAAATGATGACGATTTAAATCTTGATAATATTTACGGAACGGCTTCGGGTAAAATCCAATATGACTGGAACAAAGGTTATTTTGTACTAAAATTACAGGCTGGATTAGGAAATTTCTCGAGCAAACCGATTAAACAGAAATGGGTCGCTTTTGCTTTACCAGATGGTGTTTATGTTCCAGATGTAGCAGACGTGCCAGCAGGAATTGTCCCAGTTAAACTTTATGATGGGCATAATGGAATTGCTGTAAAAGTTCCAGATGTAAAAGGGCACGAACATCAGTTTGTATATCTTGATATTCCTTTAGTAGGTGAAATTGACAAGGATTATAATTCACCAAATAAAAATCTATACTTATTTAATATAGATATTAAAAATGGAACAGCTGAAGACCTTGGACAAATTGGTGCTCAACGTGAAATTGATTTTTCAGTAATGAATGATACACCAGAGATCCAAGTTGAAGGGGCTGTTAGTGGTTCTGCTGTTTATAATCGTGAAAAGCATTATTATGAGATTGGACTAAATGTGAAAGTGACAAATGACTCTGAACAAGAACTTACAGATGAATATATAGGATTCGAATTACCAGAAGGAGTAAGAGTTCTAAAAGGTAATGATGATGTGAAACTGTTGAAACAAGACGGGAAAGACATTTTGGCCGTTCATTTTCCAACCATTAAAAAGGGAGAAAATGTTGTTAAAACGACCGTACCAATTATTGGGAAGACAAATGGTGAAGTGTCGAATAAAGGTTTAACACTTTATCGAATTAATGATACGTATCAAATTATTGGTCAAATTGAAGGTGAAGCCAATATTGATTACTCTGCGATGAACAAAAGTTGGATTTTCAATGGTGAAAGCCAATTAGTAAGAGACTTCCCAGGATTACCAAAGAATCAATTTGGCATGCGTTTTGCTTTTGAAGTACAAAATTTAACGCTTGCAGATGTTGAAAAGGTGAAAGTGGAATTTCTAGTTCCGGATGACATAAAAGTACATGCTCCGGACGGATATAAAACAGGTGATTTACCTGATTCGTTAAAAGACTTTTTATCTGAGGATTTCTCAGGAGTCGGCGGTAATCTTGATATCGAATGGAAAGGGAATACTGCAACAATCAATTTGGATACGATTGAAGCAACAGAATGGAATCAAGGTTATTTTACTGCAATTGGTGAAAGCTCAAAAGCACTTGATAAACTGAAAGGATTAGATGTTAAAATCACTCTTTATCAAGATGGAAATAAGGTAGTGGATGTTATCCATGTACCGTTCTCTGTTGTTCCTTATGAAGGTCCAGGAGATGACCAAGATAAAGGCAATGATGGTGATAATGACAAGAATCAAACACCAGGTACGGATAAAGAAGAACCAAATGATGAGAATAAGACTGGACATGATAATAAAAATAAAGATAATCAAACGCCAGCAATAGATGACGGTGGTTCAAAAGGTGAAGATCCAACGAATAATACGGATTGGAATAAAAATAATCAAGGTGGAACAGATGGAAATGGAAACTCCAGTAATGGAACTAATAAGAGTTCAAGTACAGTATTAAGTGATGGACAGTTACCAAAAACAGGTTCTTTCTTTAATAATTGGTTTTATTTAATGGTAGGTGCAATCATGCTTGTTACTGGTGGATTTATTTATCGTCGTTCCCGTATGGCTCAATAAACGAATTCGTCTTTTCAATTAGAAGAGACTGGGACAAAACTCCAGTAAAATAAAAATTAAGGCGTTGGAGCTTACACTAAAAAGTGTAGACCCAACGCCTTTTTTGTCACAATTATTGGCTAGTTATGTCCCAGCCTCTTTTTCAATAAATGCACGTACAAGTTTTATTATTGTGGCTCTATAATAAATGTTGGGGTTAATAAAAGATTCAAAAAAAAGAGACACACGACTCCTAATTTCCTTTTATACTTGAATTGACAGAAACAAGTTAAAGAAAGGGAGTCGTGTGCAAATGAATAATAACATAATTATGCCAGGATTAGAAGACGTAAAAATACTAAAAGTGGAACAAATGGATGACAGATTAGCGTTGTTTGTTGAAATGGAAGCACGCACACATACTTGTCCTAGATGTGGTGCCAAAACACGACAAATTCATGATTATCGAATGCAGAAAATCAAGCATTTAAAGTGGTTTGAACGCCTCTGCTATATCTTTTATAACAAGAGACGATATCGTTGTGATGCTTGCGAGAAGAGGTTTCCTGAGAAAAACAATTTTGTGGAGCGTTATAAACGGTTTACCAAAGAGTGGAATCAGGCTGTAAACGTGAGAAGTGTTCAAGCCAAAACATTTAAGGAACTAGCTCAACAATATGGTACTTCGATTTCAACGGTTATAAGACGATTTGATGCATTTGCCGAAAATGAAGTAGGGGAAGTTAAGGAACTCCCGAGAGTAATCGCTATAGATGAGTATAAAGGGGATACCAAAGAAGGAAAGTATCAGTTAATCATCGCAAACGGAGATACAAGAGAGCCTTTGGATATATTACCGAATAGAAAAGGAAAAACAATATCACAATACTTACGAAAGTATGGGGCCAATGTAGAAATAGTCATTATGGACATGAGCCATTCCTTTAAATCGGCTGTACGAAAGGCCTTAGATCATCCACTAATTATAGCCGACCATTTTCATTTTTGTCGCTATATCTATTGGGCACTTGATAAAGTAAGAAGGCGGATTCAGTCAGATTGGAATGATTATGACCGGAAAAAGTGTAAAAAAATGAGATATGTATTTTACAAAGATAGTGCGAAACTAACCGAAAACGAGAGATGGTACCTAGATCGATACCGTGGTATGTCGAAGGAACTAGATATGGCGTATCAATTAAAAGAGGCTTATTGTGAATGGTTCAAACAAGCGAAAGAAAATGGTTCAGAAGGTATGCGTAAAACCAAAGAAGGCTTAAACACGTTTTATCAGTTAGTTAGAGATACTGGAGTGCAGGAATTTCTACGCAGCATACGGACGTTTAAAAACTGGGAAAAAGAAATTTTAAATAGTTTTATGTATAGCTATTCTAATGGATTTCTGGAAGGAATAAATAACCACACAAAGGTAATAAAACGGAATGCGTATGGTTTCAGAAACTTCAAACGAGCAAGAGCTAGAATATTGTTATCACACAAGTATAAAGGAATAGGGGTCCATCTAGGCTAGAAATAATCCCCCTTTTATTGTAGGTATGAATTTTATTTCATACCTACAATAAAAGGTCACCAAGCGAAAGCGCGGTAGCTTAACCCCAACATTTGACAAAGAACCATTATTGTTAAATTCCCCCTTTGATACCATAACTTCTATAGTGATTCCCTTGATAGACGTGTAAACAATAAAACAAAGGGGGAATTTTCTTTGAATACGGATATAAATACAAATATAGATACAACATTTATGAAGCGGCGTCGAGAGCAACAAATGAAGTTTGAACGAAGCGTATTACGTGAATTATCAATTGAAACGTTAAAAAAGAGTGTTCGCCAGTTTTTCGGAGTCATCGAGTCAAATGTAGATGGTAATTTTGATCAAGCGGTAGAAGAAGGCTGCTATGATGTTGCATTAGAAGTATATTTATTAGGAAGTAGTTACAGCCGTTTAGGATACTATGGAAAGCCATTAGAGGAAGTAATGGAGACGGCGCAAGAAGAAAGGGGAAACTTTGCTAAAGCATTGCATGATTTTATTGAGTTTTGGGGTGCGCCTGAAAAGAATAATGAATCATTAAAATATAAATGTGATCAGTTTGTTGATCATTGGTTTCGTGAAGGTTTTACAAAAGGTAAAATGAAATATAAAATGCGACTTCATTGAAATTCTTTTAACCTTAAGGGAGTATAGTCGAAAAAACGGACACAAACATGTTTTAGCGTATTTGATTTAGTTGTTCTAATCCCTTGCTCTTGTCCATATAATGTTTTAGGACAGGCAAGGGGGAATTTGATGAAGAAAAGATGGGTATTAATCAGTGTTTTGACAGTAGCCATTGGTTTTTTCATTTATCTTATACAGGAACGTTTTTTAGAACAGGGTGCTTGGGATGCGTGGAGTTTACCGCTAACTGGTCGCATTATTTATATTGACCCTGGTCACGGAGGCGTTGATGGTGGTGCCAAAAATGGGGAGGCCGTGGAAAAGGATATTGCGTTATCGATTTCAAAAAGATTAAGAGATTATCTTCAACAACAAGGTGCACTTGTGTTAATGACAAGAGAAGACGATGTTGACCTTGCTGAAGAGGACACGAGAGGACTTAGTCGTAGAAAAACAGAGGACTTAAAACAGCGGGTCGAGGTGATTAATGACTCGGAAGCGGAATATTTCGTTAGCATTCATCTTAATTCAATCCCTTCCTCTCGCTGGTATGGTGCACAAACCTTTTATCATGAGAAATATATTGAGAATAAAATTGCAGCAGAAATGATTCAAGAAGAGTTAGTAGAAAATCTAGATACAAATAGAGTGGCAAAACCAATTAGTCACGTATATTTGTTAAAACAGGCAAAAAAGCCAGGAGCGTTAGTTGAAGTCGGATTTTTATCAAACCCTAATGAAAGAGATAATTTATTGTCTGAGAAGTATCAAGAAAAGGTCGCGGCTTCTATCTATGAAGGAATTATGAGATACTTTACAGAGGAGAAAGAGCGGAAGATTAAAATTGAAAAAGAAAAGGACAATTAATTTCGAATCCTTTGCAAATTATATTCAATTGCAAAGGATTTCTTTATTTGCGAAAGATGTCTTATAATAGAATAGACAACTTGAAAAAAGGTGGCGGGGAAAATGCTTTCAGAAAGTCAAGTGAGAGAGTTATTAGAAAAGATGGAAGACCCATTTTTACATAAGACATTAAAGGAAACGGAAGGAATTGTCGAAATTAAGGTTAAAGAGGAGAAACAACATGTTAGTGTGAAGCTAGCTATTGCAAAGACCGGAACAGGTGAGCAAATTCAACTACAAACGAATGTTGTGAAGGCGCTTAAAGATGCTGGTTTTGCTACTGTAGGTATTCGTTTTAGCCAATTGCCGGATGAAGTGATTGAAAACCTCTATCCTGCGGGTACAGAAGATATTGGACTTGCTCCAAGTAGTAAAACAACAGTTATTGCGATTGCGAGCGGAAAAGGCGGGGTTGGTAAATCAACTGTGTCTGTGAATTTAGCTGTTTCTTTAGCACGCCTAGGGAAAAAGGTTGGGCTAATTGATGCCGATATTTATGGATTTAGCGTTCCTGATATGATGGGGATTATTGACCGTCCAGTCGTTCGTGGTGAAAAAATTATTCCAGTTGACCGTTTTGGTGTGAAAGTCATATCTATGGCGTTTTTTGTTGAAGATAATGCACCGGTCATTTGGCGTGGACCAATGCTAGGGAAAATGTTAACAAGTTTCTTTAAAGAAGTTGAATGGGGAGACGATTTAGATTATCTCCTATTAGACTTGCCTCCTGGTACCGGTGACGTTGCTCTTGATGTCCATCAAATGTTACCAACATGTAAAGAAATCATTATTACGACGCCACATCCAACAGCCGCATTTGTTGCAGCTAGAGCGGGTGCAATGGCCTTATCAACAAATCATGAAGTTATCGGTGTAATTGAAAATATGGCCTACTTTGAAAGTAAAAAAACAGGTGAAAAGGAATACATCTTTGGCCATGGTGGTGGGGAGAAACTCTCTGAAGAATTACAAGTGCCGTTACTAGGTCAAATCCCATTAGGTCAACCAGACTGGAACGATGACGATTTTGCGCCGTCTGTTTATCAAATTAAACATCCGATTGGGAAGATTTACTTTAAAATTGCAGAAAAAATTATGGATTTAGTGGAATCAAGCAAATAAGATGAAAGAAAGGGGCTATCTAGAAAGTCATATTTTGACTTTTAGATGTCCCTTTTCATATCTTTAAAACATTGATTTTGAATAGCCAATCCCTTTTCATATTTACTTTTTACTATCTTTTTTTGTCTGTTCGCTGGCTGCTTTAAGAAGTATATCTTGTATTTTCGCTTGGTAAACAGGGCTTTCAAATGTCTCAGAAATAACCCCTTTTAAGTGCTCTCGATATTCGGTACTTTTTAATAGGTCAGCAAGCTCTTTTTCTAACTCCGGGTCATGTAAAATTTCAATTAATTTCGAGCGATACTCAGGGTCATTTAACAAGCTTTTTAATAACGCTTGGTTTTCTTCCTTCATACTTTCTGCATATGCTTTTGCAAATTCAGGATCTTCAAATGCTGCTTTCCAAAAATCCTTCCCTTTGCTAGACACTAAAGTCGATTTAATGGAATCATTCACGACCGTATTATCCATAACTAGATCAGATTTGAATTGTTCATCTGCAAGTACTTCTTTTAATGCTTTTTTCCCATCATCGGTTTTTAAAATATCGACTACCATTTTCTTTGTCTGATCATAGTCGAATTCCTCTGCCCCTTGAGCTTGGGTAGAACAGCCAGCAAGTATGATAAAAATACTTAAATATAGGAGCGGAAAGAGTAATTTTCTAAACATATGTTAAGCTCCTTTCATCATATCCTCTATCAATAGAATGGAGTTTTTTGTTTAAAAATATACTCGAATGAAATGTGTAGATTTTTCATGGACTGGTTGTTAAAATAGAATTACTACAATTTTTAGGAAAATTATAAATTTATGCGACAAATGGGTGTATGGGGGGAGTTTATGAACATAAGAAATTGGGTTCGTTTATTTTTACATACGTTCGTGCTAGGTGGGTTGGTTACAGTAGTGACGGGATTTGCGGTCCAATGGGGGAAATATAAAGCGCTATTTGTAAGTTTTGATGTATTAGAAATACTTTCAATCACTATCTGGCTGGTGGGTGTAGGTTTTATCTTTAGTGCCATTAGTCAAATGGGGTATTTTGCCTATTTAACCGTTCACCGTTTTGGATTAGGATTTTTCCGTTCTCTATGGAATCCAGTTCAAGCTGTCATCATTGCGTTTGTTTTATTTGATTTTGTTTATTTTCGTTATAAACAATTTGCAGGTGTTAACGATAGTATAGGTCCGTACCTATTATTTGCTCTATTTTTACTTTTAATCGGGCTTTCGATTGCTTATATAAAATCACAGCAGACCAACCGTCATGCATTTATCCCGGCATTGTTTTTCATGGTTTGTATAACTATTATTGAATGGTTTCCCGTATTACGTGTAAATGACCAAGATTGGTTTCACCTTATGTTATATCCGTTGTTAATTTGTAACGCCTATCAATTGCTCATGTTACCAAAGTATATTGAACGTTCAAAGGTAGAGAAACAAAATACAAGTAAAACGAGTGAGTTTTTGACAGGGAAATAAGTACAAAGAAACCTCGCTCATACTTTTTGGCGAGGTTTATCCCTTTTGTAGAGTAATGAAATGTGGATACCAACACTTCAATCGTGTAACAGACGCGAAGACCCTACTTCAAATTGTCAATTCGTTAAGTGGTGGGCTGTTGACCAAAGGCTGACAAAAAGATTTATTTAATCTCCTTTGTTTTTGCATCCCCCTCAATTAACATGTTGGACACAGTTGTTAAAGATAATTTTTTCTTTGATAATATTTTTAATATGTCAGGTAGTGCAACAGCGGTTTGTCTTGCGGAATCTGAAGCGTGAAGTAAAATAATATCACCTTTTTTTACGTTAGATACATTCTTAAGGATTTTTTCTACACCAGGATTTTTCCAGTCTTTAGAATCGACACTCCAATGCACAACAGAATAGTCAAGATTATGGGCGATTTTTACAAAACGTTGATCAAAATGTCCTGATGGTGCCCGGACAATTTTTTTGTGCTTCACATTTAACTTTTTCATAACTTCCTCTGC
>NZ_LN868936.1:412464-424964 GCF_001244735.1 Bacillus andreraoultii | reverse complement strand
GAAGAGGTCATCGGTTCGAGCCCGATTGGAAGCTTTTATGATTTCTTCAAGCCTAAAATACTATCATAAATAATGGTTTCTGGCATACCCAGAAGCTTTTTTTGGTTATTCGAAAGGTATAAACTTTTTATTTTCAACTTTCCTAATGGATAAGCGCATAAAAAGAGGAACGTTCTGGTATATGCTCAAAATAAAAATAGAAGGAACATTTTGTAGTTCTTTTTCGTATGGATTACTTTAAGAAAGTAATTAACTAGGAAGGATCTATTATTAATTACGCTACAATTTATTTCTACTATTGGTAATAGGATTGACAAATTCAGAAAATAAAAACTAAATATAAGTCCTTTACAACTGGATTTAAACGGTATATAATAATAAACGTCAGCTCAAATGGGAGTAATTATGGCCCCTTGGTCAAGCGGTTAAGACACCGCCCTTTCACGGCGGTAACACGGGTTCGAATCCCGTAGGGGTCATCATTCATGGAGGTTTAGCTCAGCTGGGAGAGCACTTGCCTTACAAGCAAGGGGTCGGCGGTTCGATCCCGTCAACCTCCACCATTAGTAGTAAAGGACCTACCAATGTTTGCCGACTTAGCTCAATTGGTAGAGCAACTGAATCGTAATCAGTAGGTTGCGGGTTCAAGTCCTGCAGTCGGCATAAACAATATATTATTGGAGGGGTAGCGAAGTGGCTAAACGCGGCGGACTGTAAATCCGCTCCCTCAGGGTTCGGCGGTTCGAATCCGTCCCCCTCCACCATTATTACTATTACTGGGCTATAGCCAAGCGGTAAGGCAACGGACTTTGACTCCGTCATGCGTTGGTTCGAATCCAGCTAGCCCAGCCATTTTCATACTGTTAACGAACGGAGTCATTCGCATATGGAAAATGACTCATTTTATCTTTCTTGCGGAAGTAGTTTAGTGGTAGAACATCACCTTCCCAAGGTGAGGGTCGCGGGTTCGAGTCCCGTCTTCCGCTTCAATAAGCGATTCTTGATTTCTCAAGAGTCGTTTTTTTATTTGATTTTATTAATAAAGAATCTAGATACGTTTTCAAGTCTTTACATGTTGATTGCAACAATCGTTTATAAAAGTACTTGAGGATCTTACTCAAGAATTGATATATTATTGTTACGACTAGAACAACATTTATTATTTACTCCCATTTGCTAGAAGGCCATATCCATGTACATAGAAGTTTAGTCAAACGAATATACGAAATAACTGGAATAAGTTGGAACAAACCTAAACCTGAAGTTCACTTTTCAATGACCGATAAATATAATATGAAAGATTTACTCTGATGATCATGTAACTCTTTTTTTACATTAGTCCTCATGAATGTTATTGCTAAAATGATTCAAGGTGTTATTTTCAAGGAGATAAATGATAATCCCGCTCCTTTCCCTATAAGACCTAAATTAACATTGATTTATTTCCACTTATCAATAGTGATGTATTTGATCTCCCTTTTTAACTTTCATAAATTGTTTTCACATAACGAATATTTATGTGAAGAAGTAAACAAGGCTCTGATCACTGTAAACACACTGTTTATAGGTAAAGCAGATGGTAGGTCATTCATTCCATCTTAGATTACACAAATCAAAGAAACGTTGAGGTGCCAAAATGAAATTAAAATCATTCTTTCAATTACGTACAATTAAATCAAAACTGATTCTTATTTCTATTCTTTTATTAACAATTCCTCTTATTACATTAGGGTTTTTTAGCTATCAAAAAAGTGCTATGAACCTTGATGAACTAGGGAAACAAAATTTAAAAAACAGTGTGAAAATGACAATTGAAATGATTGATCAATTAAATAAACAAGTTGAATCAGGAAAAATTTCCTTAGATGATGCTCAAGAACAGGTGAAAAATGCAATTTTGGGGGAAAGAAAGCAAGATGGGACTCGTCCGGTGAATAAAGAAATTGATTTGGGGAAATATGGGTTTATATTTATTTTAGATGAACAAGGCAATCAGTTAGCTCATCCGTTTATGGAAGGAAAAAATGTATGGGAAAGTGAAGATCCAAATGGAGTTAAGTCGACTCAAGAATTAATAAAAAAGGCTAATGCAGGTGGTGGATTTACGTATTTTGAATGGCCTTTACCAGATAACCAAGATAAGATTGAACCAAAAGTAACATATTCAGAAAAAGATCCGAATTGGGGTTGGGTTATTAATGCCGGTGCATATTTACAGGATTTCAATGCACCAGCAAAGGCAATTTTAATTATGATTTCAATCGTAACAGGAGTAGCTTTGATGGTGGGGATAATAATAATTTGGTTGTTTGCCAATAGAATCTCTCGTCCCATTCAACAAGTTACAATCCGTATGGATATGCTTGCAAATGGCGACCTATCAGCCGAACAAATTCAAATTAAGTCAAAAGATGAAACCGCCAAATTAGCTGGTGCAATGAATACAATGCAAAGTGAGATTCACCAGTTAATTGAACGAATTCAAAATGCATCGGAACTTATGGCTAGTCATAGTGAGGAATTAAATCAGTCCGCCGATGAAGTAAAATTAGGTTCAGAACAGGTCGCTATTACAATGCAGGAAATGGCAGTTGGGGCAGAAAAGCAAGCAGATGGCTCCAGTGAATTATCGGAAATGATGGCTTCCTTTACTACGAGAGTTCAAGAAGCAAATAGTCGTGGTGAACAAATTATAAAATCAACAAATCAAGTTATTCAACTAACTGAAAAAGGTAATCAATTAATGCATTCTTCCACGAAACAAATGGAAAAAGTCGATTCTATTGTTCAAGACGCTGTACAAAAGGTGAAAAACTTAAATGTTCAATCTCAACAAATCTCAAAGTTAGTCGTTGTTATTAAGGATATTGCAGATCAAACAAACTTACTAGCTTTAAACGCAGCGATTGAGGCTGCAAGAGCAGGTGAACAAGGAAAAGGATTTGCCGTTGTTGCAGATGAAGTAAGAAGATTAGCAGAACAAGTAAGGGAGTCAGTCAAAGATATTACCCAAATCGTAATCAACATTCAAAATGAATTTCACACTGTAACGGATTCTCTACAAGGTGGTTATCAAGAAGTCGAACAAGGTACAAAACTAATTGAATCAACTGGTGTAACTTTTAATAATATCAGTGATTCGATTATGGGTGTAGTTGATAGCATCACAAAAGTATCGGAAAACTTAAATTTAATGACTCAAGATAGTCAACAAATGAACGGCTCAATTCAGGAGATTGCTGCAATTGCTGAGGAATCGGCCGCTGGCATCGAACAAACATCAGCTGCGAGTGCAGAAACGAGTACATCCATGGAGGAAGTTGCAGCAAATTCAGCACAGTTAGCGAAATTAGCAGAAGAGCTTAATGAACGAATTAGGAAATTTAAAATCTAAAAATGAAAAAATCAGCGATTACAAAGGTTAAAATCGATTATTTTGTTTAAAAATATGTCGAGAACCCTCGTGACTTCTAGTCATGAGTTGTTGATTCATAACCGTTACAGATGGGCTAAGTAGTCATGCATGATTGCTTAGCCTATTTTTTTGGATAAAGGCACATATCCTCTAGTTGTGCTACGTAATGATGACGTTTACAATATAGTGAAAGGGGGTATAAACATGAAAAGAAAAATTGAAATTGTTGGCGCACCAATGGACCTAGGACAATTACGCCGAGGTGTTGATATGGGGCCAAGTGCCATTCGATATGCTGATGTGATTGAACGTTTAGTAGGCCTAGGATATGAAGTAGATGATTTAGGAGATATAAAGATTGGTAGAGAACAGACGACAACAGACCCAAATACTGGATTAAGAAATTTAGAAGCAGTTGTGCAAGCTAATATGAAACTCGCTGAAAAAGTGGATGAAATTATGCAAAATGGATCTTTTCCCCTTGTATTCGGTGGGGACCATAGTATCGCTATTGGAACACTGGCAGGTGTATCGAAATATTATAAAAATCTCGGTCTTATTTGGTTTGATGCACATGGAGATATAAATACACCTGAGACATCCCCTTCAGGAAATATCCATGGCATGCCTCTTGCAGTTAATCTTGGGTTAGGTGAGAAAACGTTGACGGGAATCGGTGGATATAGCCCAAAGGTGAATTTTTCTAATGTAGTTATTATTGGAGCGAGAGATTTAGATGAAGGTGAGAAGGCAATAATTAAGGAAAAGGGAATAAAAATTTTTACAATGCATGAGATTGATCGACTAGGGATGTCAAAAGTTATGGATGAAACAATAAACTACTTGCAAGAGCGGACGGATGGCGTACATTTGTCTCTAGATTTAGATGGGTTAGATCCGCTATATGCGCCAGGAGTAGGAACACCGGTCGTAGGAGGATTGAGTTACCGAGAAAGTCATTTTGCGATGGAAATGTTATCCGAATCTAAAATAATTACATCCGCGGAATTTGTTGAAGTGAATCCGATACTTGATGAACGGAATAAAACAGGTTTACTTGCTGTAGGTCTTATCGCATCACTCTTTGGGGAAAGTTTAATATAACTTCACACATATCTAATCGTGAGTTTTCCGTTACATAAAACAAAAGGAAAAATTTAAATATCATATTCAGACTAGGGTTTCTGTTTTACGAGCAGGGCCTATTTTTTTACTTTCAAAGGCTCACGTAAAGAAAAAATAAAAAAGACAAGTTTTTCCTGAATATAAAAATAAATCATAGTATAATAGGGATAAAAAGAGTGAAACCTTTTTTCGTCTGTTACGTAATATAAATAGCCGCATAGAGCGGAGGGTTATTATGGAAGAGTTTGTTAAAGTACGGATTAAACAAGTCCGTAAAGGAGATCAAAATGCGTTTGGCGAAATTGTCGAACTTTATAAGGATAAGGTATACCAATTATGTTATCGAATGTTAGGGAACTCCCATGAGGCTGAAGATATTGCACAAGAAGCCTTTATTCGTGCATATACAAATATTGATCGCTATCATATTGACAGGAAATTTTCTACATGGTTATATCGAATTGCGACTAATTTATGTATCGACCGAATTCGAAAAAAGAAACCTGACTTTTATTTAGATGCAGAGGTAGCTGGTACAGATGGACTTACCTTATATTCACAAATCCAATCAGGTAATCCAGCACCGGATGAAGAAGTAACGAAAATTGAATTACATTCTATTATTCAAAAAGAGATTTTAAATCTTCCTGAAAAATATCGTTCTGTTATCGTTTTAAAATATATTGAGGAGCTTTCATTGCTAGAAATTAGTAAAATTTTGGACCTCCCAATTGGAACTGTAAAAACTAGGATACATCGTGGTCGAGAAGCATTAAGAAAGCAGCTCCGACATATATAAGTGAGGTGAGAACCTTTGAATCGTTGTGCTGATAAGATTATTGATTATATGCATGATTATTTAGATGAAGAAATTGAACCGGAACAAGAGGCTACTTTAATGGAACATCTAAAATCATGTGATGACTGTCGAAAACACTTTCATGAATTAGAAAAATCAATTGCTTTAGTAAAAAGTATTTCCCATGTTCAAGCACCAGATGACTTTACACAAAAAGTAATGATGAACCTACCACGAGAGAAGAAAAAGGTGAGTATGGGGAGGTGGTTTAGCAGGCATCCGGTCTTAACAGCGGCCAGTGTTTTTATTATTTTTATGTCGGCGAGTTTCTTCTCAATGTGGAATGGTGAAGATAATTTCTCTGTTACAAAGAACCCAAAATTAGTAATTGAAAACAATACCGCTATTGTTCCAGAAGGTGAAACGATTGAAGGAGATATTGTCGTAAAGAACGGAAATATTCGAATTGAGGGAAAAGTTGATGGTGATGTTACTGTAATTAACGGGGAAATCGTTAATGGTGAAAAATATATGGCTTCTGTCGGACAGGTGACAGGTGATATAGAAGAAATTAATGAAGTGTTTGAATGGTTATGGTATCAAATGAAAAAAATTATAAAATCAAGTTAATCAATAATATTAAGGCGAGTGTTATTTCATTATTGGATGAATTAATCTAAAATGTAAACACTGCGCCTTTGTTTTTGTTGTTTTTAATAAAAAATATAATCAATGTAAACACAAAAAAATTTCCGTTTTTTCAAGTTATGATATAATAGGAAAATATGATATAGAAAGTATACATATACTAGCTATAAGTGAATATCATTCATATATGGTAATTTTTTACTTGCCGATCTTGTTTTTGGACGAATAATTGGAGGAAGGTTTATGCCATTTGCTAATTTTTTTGCCGATTATACGATTCTTGATTATGTAGCAAGTGTCGTCGATATTTTAGTTGTCTGGTACTTTATTTATAAAATCTTTATGATTGTTAGAGGAACAAAAGCTGTTCAGTTAATTAATGGGATTTTTATCATTCTCGTGTTAAGAGGCTTGAGCAATATACTTGGTCTTAGAACACTGGAATGGCTCATGGAACAAGTGATTGAATGGGGATTTCTAGCTATAATCATTATTTTTCAGCCTGAATTACGTCGAGCTCTAGAACAACTTGGGCGTGGTCGAATTTTTACAAGGCAAAGGCAAAAAGAGGAAGAAAAACAACAACAAATTGTTAATGCAATTGTAAAAGCATGTGACTATATGGCAAAAAGGCGGATCGGTGCATTAATATCGATTGCTCAAGAAACAGGCATGAATGATTATATAGAAACAGGAATTCCAATGAATGCTAAAGTAACTTCTGAACTGCTAATTAATACGTTTATTCCGAATACACCACTGCATGATGGTGCTGTTATTATACAAAATGATGAAATTAAAGCTGCGGCCTGCTATCTTCCATTATCGGAAAGTCCATTTATTTCAAAAGAATTAGGGACAAGACATCGTGCTGCAGTCGGAATTAGTGAAGTAACTGATAGTATGACTGTTGTTGTATCAGAGGAAACAGGAGGGATATCGTTAACGAGAAATGGTGAATTACATCGTGAAATTTCATTAGATCAGCTCCGGGACATGTTAACCGATAGACTAGTAAAACCTTTAGAACCTCAAGCTCCAAATAGTATTTGGAGTAAGTGGGTGAAAAAGAGGTGATAAAAGATGGATAAATTCCTAGATAATTTGATGGAAAGTAAATGGTTTGTCCGGGGACTTGCTTTAATATTAGCTTTACTATTATATACAACAGCTTATATTGACCAAAATCGTAACATACCTAGTGCGGATAGTAATAATACCCGTACAGAGACGATAGAGGACGTTCCTGTTGTTTTATATTATGATGAAGGTAATTTTGTTGTCACCGGTGCCCCGCAGACAGTAGATATTATAGTAGAAGGAAATAAAAGTTTAGTGAAATCGGCCCAAAATTTAAGAGATTTCACCGTTTATCTTGATTTAACAAAAGCCGAAATTGGAAATCAACGGGTAAAATTTGAAATCCGTGATATTTCCGAAAAACTGAATGTAACGATTAAACCTGAGGCAGTAAATGTGAATGTACAAGAAAAAGTTACAAAAGAATTTCCAATTGATGTACAATTTAACAAAGCCTTACTAGAAGAGGGTTATTTATCGGAAGAACCGGTGATAAAACCGAACACAGTAAAAATAACTGCTGGTAAAGATGTTATTGAGAAAATTAGCTATGTAAAAGCGATTATTGAAAGAAATGAATCGGTAAACCAAACATTTACTCAAAAGGCCACCGTTTCGGTACTAGATCAAAACTTGAATAAATTAAATGTATTAGTTGAGCCAGCTGAGGTAGATGTAACGATTCCGATTAAAAGTCCGCAAAAAACTGTACCAGTTGTCATTAAACAGCAAGGTACACCAAAAGATGGAGTAATTATTAAGGATATCGAGCCAGCTGTTAGAGAAGTTGTTTTATATGGAAAACAAAGTGTATTAGATAAAATTACAAACATTGAGATTCCAGTAAATGTAAGTAATATTGATGATAATAAAGAACTGAACATACCAATTACTTTAGTAGATGGTGTTCATACGGTTACACCAAATTCCATTTCTGTAAAAGTGACCGTAGAAAAAGAAGATACAAAGACAATTAAACATGTTCCAATTCAATATAACGGACTAAGTGACGAATATTCACTTGAATATGTAGATCCAGATGATGGACAGGTTGATATTGAAGTGACAGGAACGGACGAACAGTTAAAAGGTGTGAAAGAAGATGACTTCCATGTTTTCGTGAACGTAGAAGGTTTATCTGAAGGAGAACATGAGGTACAAATAAAGGCTGATGGTCCAAATGATATCGAATGGAAACTTGCTGAATCAAAGGCGAAAATCAGAGTTTCAACGGATGAATAAATCAAAATTTACGTAAGAAGGTTTTGACCAGTCCAGATTGGAAAAAAAGGAGAGAGTTTTGATGGGTAAGTATTTTGGTACTGATGGAGTTAGAGGTGTTGCCAACAGTGAATTAACACCGGAATTAGCATTTAAATTAGGCCGTTACGGCGGATATGTATTGACAAAAGAACATAATGAACGTCCAAAAGTATTAATTGGAAGAGATACACGGATTTCTGGCCATATGTTAGAGGGTGCCTTAGTAGCCGGATTACTTTCGATTGGTGTAGAGGTTATGCGTTTAGGTGTAATCTCAACACCAGGGGTTGCTTATTTAACAAAAGCTTTGAGCGCTCAAGCAGGAGTCATGATTTCTGCATCACATAATCCTGTTGAAGATAATGGAATTAAATTTTTTGGTCCAGATGGTTTTAAATTAACGGATGAACAAGAAGATGAAATTGAAAAGTATCTCGAAATGGAACAAGACGAGCTACCACGTCCTGTTGGTAAAGACTTAGGAGTGGTTAATGACTATTTTGAAGGTGGTCAAAAATACATTCAATACTTGAAACAAACGGTTGATGATGATTTCTCAGGAATCCATATTGCACTCGATTGTGCAAATGGGGCAACTTCATCCCTAGCAAATTACTTATTCGCGGACTTAGAAGCAGATCTTTCTACAATGGGTGCTTCTCCAGACGGATTAAATATTAATGATGGAGTAGGATCAACACATCCAGAAAGTTTAGCAAAATTTGTGTTAGAAAAAGGCGCCGATGTTGGACTTGCCTTTGATGGCGATGGCGACCGTTTAATCGCCATTGATGAAAATGGTGAAATTGTTGATGGCGATCAAATCATGTACATATGTGCAAAATATATGAAACAAGAAGGAAGATTGAAGCAGCAAACCGTCGTATCAACTGTTATGAGTAACCTTGGTTTTTATAAAGCATTGGAAGTTCAGGAAATTAAGAGCATCCAGACAGCGGTTGGTGACCGTTATGTTGTAGAAGAAATGAAAAAGAATGGGTATAATCTTGGTGGAGAGCAGTCTGGCCATATCATTTTCCTTGATTACAATACAACTGGGGACGGCATGTTAACAGGTTTACAACTTATTAATATTATAAAACAAACGAAAAAGCCATTGTCAGAATTAGCGAAGGAAATGAAAAAATACCCTCAAAGACTTGTTAACATTCGAGTAATGGATAAACATCATGTAACAGATAATGAAAAGGTGAAGGAAGTTATTGAACAAGTTGAAAAGGAAATGGCTGGTAATGGTCGCGTATTAGTTCGGCCATCCGGCACTGAACCACTTGTACGTGTAATGGTCGAGGCAGCTACTATCGAAGAATGTGATTCCTACGTTAACCGTATAGCAAGCGTCGTTCGAGCTGAAATGGGTATAGAGGAATAACGAGAAATATGCATAAAGGAACAAAAAAATTCCTTTATGCATATTTTTTAATAGCCGTCTTTTGATAGTTTGTGAAACATTTCTATTGACGGCTCTAAATAGTTTGTTTTATGATGGATATGTTCTTTGTAAAAGGAAGGAGGATCGATTGAAAGGATTTTATAAAAAGCGCCAGAACTAGTATATTTCTCATTTTACTCAAGTCGTTTGAGCGTGCACAGTTTTGACAACACTTCGAAATAGGAACTGTTCATGAATTGTGTACGAAATGAGAAACATAGGACTAGTTGACGAGGAGAAGGTTTATCGAAGTTTTCGGCGGATGCCTTCCGACTTAACGCATAGTCGAGATTTCTCTCTTAAAACAAAGGGGTGACTCTTTGCACAAAGGGGAGAAAAATGCGTAAAAAATAAAAGTAAAAAATGGAGATAAGGGGGCAAGATGTCCCTGGGAGAATTCCATATATAGAGATGTCTTGCCCCTAACACTTTAGGAGGCAAAAACTATGTGTGGTATCGTCGGTTATATTGGAAATAATGATTCAAAGGAAATTTTATTAAAGGGTTTAGAAAAACTTGAATATAGAGGTTATGACTCCGCTGGAATTGCGGTTTTAAACGAAGCGGGTGTTCATCTTTTTAAAGAAAAAGGTCGTATTGCTGATCTTCGTACCATTGTTGATGAAAAAGTGACTGCAACTGTTGGGATAGGACATACGCGCTGGGCAACTCATGGAAAACCAAGTAAAGTAAATGCACATCCACATCAAAGTGCATCTGAACGGTTCACGATTGTTCATAATGGTGTGATTGAAAACTATGAACAGTTAAAAGCGGAATACCTGGAACATGTTACATTAAAAAGTGATACAGATACAGAAATTATTGTTCAATTAGTTGAGAAGTTCGTAAATGATGGTTACGGTGTTCAAGAAGCATTCCAACAAACGTTAAAAGCGCTAAAAGGATCGTATGCATTAGCATTACTGGATAGAGAAAATAGTGATGTGATTTATGTTGCGAAAAATAAAAGCCCATTACTCATTGGGTTAGGTGACAGCTTCAATGTTGTTGCATCTGACGCGATGGCCATGTTACAAGTTACAAAAGAATTTCTTGAACTTATGGACCAAGAGATGGTACTTGTAACCCGTGATGATGTGAAGATTTTTAATTTAGATGGAAAGCTCATTGAAAGAATGCCATTTATCGCAGAACTTGATGCAAGTGATATTGAAAAGGGAACATATCCTCACTATATGTTAAAAGAAATTGATGAACAACCATTTGTTATTCGTAAAATTGTTCAAGAATATCAAAACGATAACGGTGAACTTGTTATCGATCCAACGATTGTCGAGGCTTTAAATGAAGCGGATCGTTTATATATTATTGCTTGTGGAACGAGTTATCACGCCGGAATGATTGGAAAGAATTTAATCGAGCGGTTAGCAAAAATTCCAACTGAAGTTCATGTTTCAAGTGAATTTAGCTATAATATGCCGTTATTATCGGAAAAACCGTTATTCATCTTTATTTCGCAAAGTGGTGAAACAGCAGACAGCCGTGCCGTACTTGTACAAGTGAAAGAAATGGGACATCAAGCATTAACGATTACAAATGTTCCGGGTTCAACACTCTCTCGTGAAGCGGACTACACATTATTATTGCATGCTGGTCCAGAGATTGCTGTTGCCTCAACAAAGGCTTATACGGCGCAAGTGGCCGTACTGTCCATCTTAGCTGAGGTGACTGCGAGAAGTAAAGGTCTTGCACTTGATGTAGATCTACCCCATGAACTTGGAATTGTTGCAAGTGCCATGGAAGAGCTTTGCGATGCGCGAGATGAATTTGAACAAATTGCGAGCGACTATTTAGCCTTTGCACGAAACAGTTTCTTTATCGGACGTGGCCTTGATTACGCTGTTTGCTTAGAAGGCGCATTAAAACTAAAAGAAATTTCATATATTCAAGCTGAAGGATTTGCCGGTGGAGAACTAAAACACGGACCAATTGCTTTAATTGAAGAAGGAACACCAGTATTCGCATTAGCAACGCAGGAAAATGTAAACTTACCAATTCGGGGTAATGTGAAAGAAGTTGCTGCACGTGGTGCCAATACTTGTATCTTCTCCATGAAAGGACGAGAAATGGACGGCGACCGTTTTATCTTACCGGAAGTACATGAATTACTAACACCTCTTATCTCTGTAGTACCAATGCAATTTATCGCCTATTATGCAGCACTACACCGTGGATGTGACGTTGACAAACCACGTAACCTCGCAAAATCAGTGACGGTGGAATAATAGAGAGTATTTTAAATAAGTTTTTTATCTCCCAACTAAAATCCTTGAACCTCAACTAAAAAGTTCTTCCCTCCTGCTAAAAAGTTTGAACCTGGGGGGAGAAACGTGGGTGGAAAGGGAGCGGGAGAATAGTATGTATCAAGGTTGTTTCGGATTATTTCCCAATCGCAAATCAATATAAATTCAGGCTGGATCAATAACAGGTCCAGTCTTTTTTCTTTTTAACCAAAAAGTTAAGAAGTCCGTTCAATCCCTTGTCCAATAAGGATAGTGGAGGAAAGAGGAGGGAGGAATAAAGAGTAAGCACTGAAGATAACCTCAACTTTCATCCAATATAATTCCATGCTTTTTTGGGAAATTTTCATGGCCTATTCAGTCTTTTCTCCTGATTCTTCTCTCTGTTGGGGGTAAAACATTTTAATGTTTACTGAATATTCAATACAACCCAGAACCGAAAAAAGAGGCGAA